>CBFDVL010000027.1:0-14458 GCA_965613365.1 uncultured archaeon
ACAATAATTTTAATGTAAATTCAGTACGCACATTTGTTAAGTAAGACATTCATTTCTGTTAAGAGAAATTAAACGAATGATTTTTACAAATCTGGGAAAATTTGTGAATCAAGCTTAGTCTATTAAGACAAGAAAAGCAAGAGGTTATTTCTTTTTACTTGTTTTCTTTATTATCATGGCAAGTATTGAGGATATTGCTAATATTGTGGTTGTATAGAATTCTGTTGGCTTGGCTGTAGTGATTTTTGGTATTTCTATTGGGTAGCATTTTCCTCCTACTGTTATAACAGGCACAATTATCTTGCGGGTTATTGAGTCTGTTTCTGGCGTTGCCCCTGGCGCATAAACGGTTAATGTTACATAATAGATTCCGGACTCTTGATATGCGTGGTAAACTATTGGTGATGTGGTTGTTGTCTTGTTTCCATCTCCAAAATTCCAGCGGTACTCTTTTATTGGCATAGTGTGAGTGCCGTTCCAACCGGGTAGCGAATCTGAAGCGTTAAACAAGACTGCTTGTCCCACTTTTGGTTTCTCAGGGATTGCCGTGAAGTTTGCTGTCGGGCCATAAGGTTGAACAACTTGTATTTGTGCTTGTGCGATTGCCCAAAGGTCATTGCTATCTGTTACATTTAGGGTTACAGTATAGATTCCCGGAGTTGAATATTTATGAGCTACTATTTGCCCGAGTCCACTACTTCCATCTCCAAAATTCCATTCGTAGCGTGTTATACTCCCCTTATATGGCAACGATGATGAGGCATCGAAAATTACTTCCTCGTTTACCTTAGCTATTTTTGGCGTCCATGTGAAATTTACATATGGAGGCCCGAAAATATAAACGGTCACATAAATTGTGGCGTTACCTCCGTTTCGACTCGTCACAGTAATGTTTCCATAATACAGGCCTACCGGAAGGAATTCCGGAGCATGAAATGTTGTGGTAATATTTGCATAACCTCCTTTAGGTACAGTAATGTTATTTTTATCGAAAAATACGGTTTGAGAAGGGAGGGTGTCACCAACAGGTTTTTTAAAATCAGTTGCCATAAACACTATATTTTCTAAATCTGTTTGGTTGAGACTTTCTTTTACAACAAACTTTGCTGTTGCGTTTCGTCCAGTCGGTACTTCTACTCTCAGATGAGTTGGAATTACTCTTAGTTTGGCTTCTGGTTTAGGTTGAACCCTTATGACATGACTAACAACATCTACAAGGCCACTGTTATCTTTAATGGACAAAGTAACATTATATTCTCCAACTTCTGTGTATACATGGGTTACATTACATCCGTAAGCGATGGCAGTTCCATCTCCAAAGTCCCATTTACATTCGGAAATAAACCCATCTGGATCAAAGCTTGTTGAAATAAAAGTGATCTCTTCATCAATAGTTGGTATTGATGGGTAATATTCAAAAGAGGCTTGAGGCGGTATCTGTTCAGGCGGCGGCACCATTCGTGAGCAAACCCATCTTGCGACAAAGTACTCCCAACAAATCCAGTTAAAAGGCCAAGGAAGACATGCTATACATTTTACTATTTCCCACCAACTGAAACTCGTTGCAATGTAGTAGTGTCCAGCCAATATGAGCTGAAAATGTAAGAGAAACGGTCTGAATGGAATGTAAAGGTCAAATGACCCATCTGGATTAGTATCATGTGTTAATAGCGTTAAGAATATCCAAGGTAGGGAGGCCCAAACAAAATCATTTGACATTAACATATCAAGGATTTCTCCCGAAACATCAGAAACAATGTCCTCAATAATCATATACACTTGACTAACAATTGCCACTATGACCACTACTGGAAGTGCTATTTTCAACGCAGTTACTGCCCAATCTGGAAGCCATATGTGAAACGCTTCTACAGGACCATCGTAATATGGAGCATCATAAAGCCAGTCAGGTATTGATGCTAACGCATTAATACTAGCATTATGAGGATTAATCAGAGAGGCGGTTAGGTTCACTAAAGTTTCAGTCTGGTTTGTTGTAATGTTTGCTATTACTAAAATGTGATACGTTTTTTCCGTTGTTGTAATTACGAAAAGAGTCTTCTTGTAAGAAGGTTCATCAACTAATTTAGTTATTGAAATATTCTGGACCTGAGCACGCACGGTATTAATAGGTAATGAGAAAGCTGCAGTCAAAATTATCGAAACTAAAATAAATATGATATAATTCTTTTTGAGAAACTTCACTTTCTCTCCTTCTCCCGTTACAACTTAAATTAAACAATAAAATAACATTTGTGGAAATATCTTCTATCGAACACATAGGTAACCACGTTTTTAAACTTGTTTAGAAAAGTATTCCATGTCCAATAAAACATATTTTTTACAATGTATGAAGACGAAGAACGTTTGAGGGCTGATGGAGTCTACAAAATTATGCATTGTATTATTAGCATTTTTCAGTTAGTGGTGTTTTATGGAGCTTTTCGTGGCAACTTATATCGTATTCTTAAACTGGCTCCTTGCCCACTGGGTGGCTGGTACAGTATTATATCTCCTTCCTGCATATTCTGTTTCATTACAGAACAGCAGAGTGGCATTCTATGATTGGGACCCGGGTAACCTCCAACTTTACGATGTAAGTCACCAGCTGTGACATCAACAAACTTTAGACCTTTGGACTCGGCCTGATTAAAAATAGAGTTTAAAACTCTTTGGAAATCGGCTCGCGTAGGCATCTTTTCCAACCTCTTGACGATGAAAGGTTTGCCATATTAAGAAGACACTACTAAATTTTTAAATATGCTGAAGAGTCCTCATTTCACCTTCACTGAATAAATTTAAGTAAGTTGTTCTTTTAATTATATTTACTAAACCTACAACACTTCCATCCGGACGTACTCTCCAATAAAATGGTCCTTTTAAAGGGATAATATAATAATCATCGGCTTTAATAAAGTTGAAAGGACTTCTATCCTTGAGAATTACTTGTCTATAAGTATCCCCTTTTTTTACCCAATAGATACGTTTAACGGTGTCTCCTGAAACTGTTACCTTATCCTCTGGCGTCTCTGGAATAATATCGTTCTTTGAGAAGAATTTGACCACCGCCATTCCGCCGTCTGTTGACTCCACGAACATCCAGTCAGTGGCAGAGCCATCATTATCGAGGTCAACCTGAGTAACCATTACACCGTTTGAGTCAGGAGTTATTGTATTAAGCTGGTCGTTGAAGATCAGTAAAGCCCCTCTTTCGTTAATGTCCTCGAGCTTAACCTCAAAGTTTGCTACCTTGAACTTCTCCCCCTCTGTAGCCCAGTGGGTAACCCAGTACTCATCTGCTATATAGACATCTACGGTTACATTGCCTTCGTCTACTATCTCGCCAGTTGTGGCATTGTAAGCCTTGCAGTATAGATACAGCGTGTACTCTCCAGGTTGGGCATTCGTGTTTATTGTGGCTACCCAGATTCCTTCAGAAGATTCCGTTGCGGTGAATGTATCTGCAGCTCCATCTCCAGTAACATCGATTGCATTGCCATATTCATCCACGAACTTTGCAGTTACTGAAAGAGTGTCCACGGTTGTACCTGAGTAAGAGCTGAGCGTGAATGGTGTTCCATTCACAGTTACTATAGTCATGTTCACCGTAGCATCGTAGGTGTTGATGAACTCTGGACCCGGGTCGCTGAATATCACTCCGTCTCCGTCAAGGGTGTATGCTATTGTGGCTGCGCTTACACTTCCTGCAAGCAGCAGGAGTGCAAGTCCTGCAAAAACCAAAACTAAACTTCCTCTCATTTTTATCAACCTCCTAGGTGAAGGATGCTCTTGATTTTATCAAATAGCGATGATAAGCTCGATAATCCAAATCTGTCAAAAAATGAGCTTTTCTTCTGATAGAGGATTTTTATTTCAGCTGTTTTCGTATTGGAGCCTTCGAAGCATGTAGCTGGCACTACTACTCTTGCCTTGCCATTCTCTTCCTTGACTAAAAGCAATTCTTTGCTTCCTGTTAGAGCCCTTGCCTCGATAACATCCTTCTCCCTGACATCAAGAGGTATAATGAAGCTCCTGTCTCCAAGGTCAACGGTGCTTATTCTCACGACCAAAGCGCTTGTCTCGATTTTGCCCTCTTTCGCAGCCTCAGCAAACTTTTTAGTGAGGGTTTTGGCATTGCTAAAACTGTCAATCTTTAGGAAATCTTCTGGGCTTACTTTGAACTCAACTTCCTGTTTGTTTAGAGGAATCTCTGCTCTCAGCGTCATCTGGTTTTCTCCGGGTTTAAGCACCACAGCCGACATCAGAGAGTCGTTCATGGAATTCATCCTTACGCCGTCTAGGTAAACATCCGAGGAAAAGCCGAGGACATTAGGATTAAGCTTGATGACTGCTAAAACATTGATATCAGATGGGTTTTTGATGTATATATCTCTCTCATACTCGAGTTTTTCCTTATTTACAACTATTTCCTGAGGAATTTCCTTTCTTACAACGACTCGTGTTGTTATGGGTATATCGAAGGTTACTTCCGAGGCATTGACATACCGATTATCATCGATTGTGAGGTAGTACTCCGTGGAGAGGTTTTCATACCTGTTTAAAACAAAGGACTTCTGAACTATGGCTCCATTGGGTATGGGCAACAATGCTTCATCGCTATTGCTGTTTACAGATTCCTTATATCTGATTTTTATAGTGGAATCTTTACCTATGTCTATCACTGGCTCGCCAAGAAGCTGGAGATTTGCTTCTGATAATGTGTAGTTGAAAGGAAGCTGGCTGAGAAGCTGAACCTCTTCGTCTGTAAGAGGTCTGTCATAGAAGCGCAACTCATCAATGAGTATCTCCAAACCGCATGCGGATGGGCTGTAAGTGCCGACATAAAAATCTTCTGTGGCATTCGGCTTGGGTCCTCCTTCTATAGTACCTACTTTCTTCCCGTCAAAGTAAAAAGAAGCATTAGTACCCCTAAAAACTATTGCAATAAAATGCCATTTCACATCTTCAGGATAACATTTACCCCACTCTTGCCCATTATAAGAGAATCCTACACGCACCTTATACTTATTACATCTACCAAAATTAAGCGTAAATATGTTTGGCTGATAGAACGGTACTTTATAATAACAACCGCTCAATCTCCGCTTAAAATAAAATGTAATCGAAGAATAATTTCCTATGCTGGTTATTTTTAACCTTAACTCCGCATCATTTAGGGAATAACTTCAGACCAAGCTTCTCATCAAGCTCCCTCACCTTCTTTGGCACCTCAGACATAACTTCCCTCTCACCGATCTTGACCATGTAAACCTTGGAGAACTCCTCAAGCAGGTCCATCGGAGAAAACTTATCGAGAATTCCAGCGTTCCTCAACATGAGCTGAAGCTTACAGTAACCGTAAAGGGACAAGAAGGACACGAAGAGGTGACCGAAAACAGCATAATCGCTCTGCAGGTACATTCTATCAGCGTGCAACAAATTCTTGTATGTGTCGAACGCCTTCTCTACGGCACCCCTCTGCTTGTACATGAGGAAGATATCCTGAGGTTTAGCATCCAGATCAGAGACGATTAAAATTTTTCCGGCCCTCTCAAGCCTTCTGTTCAGGTCTCTCCTGCCTATCCTGCCCTCGTCGAGCATTTTGTAGAGGTTTACCTCCTCCTCGGCTCTCAGCGTGACGTCCTCAAACAGGTAGAGATAGAAGTTTTTATCCTTGGCTTTCTTACCCTTACCCTTATCCTTACCCTTACCCTTACCAGCTTTAATCAGCCTCTTCCTGTAGAAGAAGTGTTCATCTAAGTCAATTTCAACCTCATAAAGTCTGCTGTTCCTCCTTGCTGGTATCACGAAGGAGACCTCCCTACCCAGCAGAAAATCCATCGCCCTCCGAGAAAAGAAACCCCTGTCAAGTATCAGTATCAGCTCAGAATCAAAGCTTGCCCTTATCTCTTCAACCGTGCTGCAGAGAGTAGCCACGTCTCTCACGCTTCCCGGTAAAGCTCTTATCATGGCTGGTA
Organism: uncultured archaeon; assembly: GCA_965613365.1. Taxonomy (GTDB): domain Archaea; phylum Hydrothermarchaeota; class Hydrothermarchaeia; order Hydrothermarchaeales; family CAZSVW01; genus CBFDVL01. The sequence goes on from CBFDVL010000027.1 coordinate 5,979, forward strand.
AACCCTCTGTAGAGTGGAGGAGTGCGAGGTTTATCTGAGGCAGAGAAATTCCTTCCTTGTTGTATCCAGCTTCAGCCAGGTTTATGCTCGACCTGGTGAAAATAACACTTAGGTCGTAAACGAAGTTCTTTTCTTTCATCAAAGCCCTGAACACGCTGTTCTGAGCTTCCCTGTTCAATCCGACCTCCCTCAAAACTTTTGATAGCTTTTTCGGATTGAGACTAGGGTTGGGATCGAGGTTCGAGTAGAGCTTCTCCCACACGCTCTTCACTCTTTTTAATGGTACGTAACCCGTCACCCTAGTTAACGCCAGGGCATAGATCTCCCTCCAGCTATCGAATACCTTGAGGAGGGGAATTAGCTTGCCCATAGCATGGTGGAGAAGCAAGGCATTTCCGTACTGCTTCACAGTTATCTTCTTCTCTTTCCTTTTGACCAATCCTTCTGGTGTGAGTTTTCCTAGGTATTCCGATTTCTTTTTTCTCCTTTTTTCCCTTTTATCCCAGTAGGTTGTGGATCTGTAAACGTAGTAGTTGTTTCCTATCTTCTTCACTTCTATGCACTTTCTGCCTCTCTTCTTTTGTTCTCTGATCCATCTTTCCACCCATTTTTCCATAGTTCCCTATTAGGGAATACATAATATTTATATTTTTCTAGTAGGGATCTCGGAGAAGTCGGATAGGAGAGCTCTATGAAAATTATTCCCTAAAAACGGAAGAGTTAAGGTTAGAAATTTCTCCCCCTTGATGCTAATCATGATTTAAGGCTTAAAGCCTTAAATTTATATAAATGTTTTTATTAGAAAGATATTGGAGGGTAGAAAATATGCCAGAGAAACAGGTTCCTTCCGATTATGATGAGATGGATATTTCAGAGGCCATGCGTTTTGATAAAATGGTTAGAGAAAACTTTATGCCAGCGATCATTTCTACGGTAAGACAAATCACCGAGGATTATGCTCCATTGAAAGGAATATGCATAGATATTGGTTGCGGCACAGCTATTTTTGCAATCGAGTTATGCAAGCGTTCTGACTTGAAAATATATGCTTTAGAGAAGGTAAGAGCCATTTATGAAGTAGCTCGCATGAACATTAAAAAGGAAGGATTGGAAGATAGGATAATCCCCGTATTGGGAGATGCCCACAACCTACCATTTGAAGACGAATTTGCGGATTTTATAATTAGCAGAGGCTCTTACCATTGCTGGGAAAATAAGGTCAGGGTCTTTCAAGAAATTTATAGAGTATTGAAAAAGGGTGGAGTTGGTTTTATAGGTGGAGGATTTGGAAGGTATGTTACCGAGGAGGAACTGGCTAGGATGAAAGCTTTGAGAAAACGTTCTTTGGGCGAGGATGCAAAACTTTATAGCATGCCTGATAAAATGAGGGAAGTTGTTGATAAGGCGGGAATTCCAAGCTATCGTATAATATTTGATAAATCGGGTCTTTGGGCTGAGATAAGGAAATAGATTATAATTTTTTCTTTTGAAGAACCAAAATCTTCCTTGTCAAACTTCTATGCACCCTTTCAAAGTGTCTTTCTATAATCTTAAAGCCTACTTCCTTTGCAAAGCTTTCACCTTTTATTTTATCAGGCATCACAATGCATGCAAATTTTTCATGCTTCAAAACTTTATGAATAGCTTTTATGGCTTCTTTATAAAGCTCCTCAAGTTTAGCTCCCTTTGTGCTTGCTGATATCCCATAGGGTGGGTCTGTTACCACAGCATCGAAGTCATGAAATTTAAGCATGTTCGCTAAATCGCGAGCGTCTCCAACCCAAAGCTTATGGTCTCTAATTCCATAATGCTCAAGATTTTTCTTGCATCCGTGAAGTATTCTTGGATCTATATCACAACCATAAACCTTAGCTCCTATCAACCCCGCTTCTATTAAAAATCCTCCTGTTCCACAAAAGGGATCGAGAAGTTTTTCTCCTTTCTTTACCCTCGTGAGATTTACTAAGGCTCTGCAAATTCTCGGTATCATAACTCCCGGCTTAAAAAACGGTCTTAGGTGGGGCTTCCTTTTTTCATACTGATATCTATTTATTTCGTGCAAAACCTTTCCAAAAACAAATTTCTCGGAAATTACTCCGTAATACTCTACCTCTGGATTTTCTAAATCAACATTTGCCTTCGTTTTCTCTCCTATTACACTTCCTATCTCTCTTTCAAGTTCTAAGGTTGAAAGGTTTCTGAAATATCTCTTTATTCTTAAAACTCTTACTGAAAATTTAAGCTTTGGAAAGCTTAAATTTTCAACGTTTTTCAAAATTTTTTCTTTTTCGCACTCACAGGAAAAGAAAAGCTCACATATCTTGTGCGAGAGCGCTATTCTATCGTGAATCTCATTTATTTTGTTTGTCTTACCAAGACGAACAGCTAAAATGCTGTCAAGACAAAAAATAACATTAAACTTGGATCTTATACTCTCAAGACATGCAATGGCTTCTGCTTTTGGTAGTGTTTCGTGCTCTCCCGATAGAAGAAAAAAGACATTCATTTTTTTAATGCTCTGGAGATTAAAGGCGCAACGGTAATAAAGCTTATCTGCGAGGGAATTGTATTTGTAGCTATTATGTCTATAGCATGGGAGAAAAGCTGTGTAACTACATTTCCAGTGAGTACGGCATGGATACAAGCTACAAATACTCCTGCTGCTCCTTGCTTTTTGAGCATTTCTATTGCTTTGAGCATTGTTCCACCAGAATCTATTATATCATCTACTATTATCACATCTCTGCCCTTAACCTTAAGATTTTTCGGTCTCATCTCAACCTCGCCAGGAGCTATTCTCTTTTTCTCAAGATAGTCATGCTTACAACCTAAAACCTTAGCAACGCTTTTTGCAAGAGAGATCGCTCCTTCGTCTGGTGCAAGCACTACAGGAGAATGAAGCTCTTCTCCATATGATTTGAAATATTCTCCAAGCAAGGGAGATGCATCGAGATTTTTTGCTGGAATGTTGAAAAATTCAAGAATCTTTTCTTTATGAACATTTATTGTGTAGAACTTATCACAACTTTGTTGAATATGTTCTGCTATAACCTTAGAAGAAAGACATTCTCCAGCGTTAAATCTCCTATCTTGCCTTCCGTAGCCATAGTATGGCACTACAGTTATTATTTCCTTGGCATTTAAGTCTTTGAGAGTATCTTGCAAGGCGATAAGCTCGAAAAAATTTGAATCTTGGGGCTTGCAAATGCTTTGCACAACTATACAAGTTTTTCTTTCAACTTCACTTAAAATGCGAAGATAAAGCTCTCCATCTGGAAACCTTTTTATTATGACTTTGCCATATTCACATGCTAACTCCTCTGCTATTTCTTTACCTAAAACCTCACAGCTCGAACCTGCAAACACTATGGTTTCCATGAAAATCCCTCAAATAACTAATATTTAAAGTTTTGGTAAAGGTATATAAGGAAGAAGTTATTAATATTCTTACCCAATGAAATTGATGGAGTTCAAAACTACAGAAGAGATAAAGGTTCCTGAAAAACTCATAGAACAAGTGATTGGTCAGGACCATGCGGTTGAGGTTATTAAAAAAGCTGCCAAACAAAAGAGAAACGTTTTGTTAATAGGTGAGCCAGGTACTGGAAAAAGCATGCTCGGTCAAGCAATGGCAGAACTTTTGCCGGTAGAAGAACTTGAAGATGTTCTTGTTTTTCCAAATCCTGAAGATAAGAATAACCCCAAGATCAAAGTTGTTAAAGCTGGAGAAGGAGAAAAAATTGTTAAGAGCTACAAGGAGAAGAAAAAAAGAGCAGAAGCTCCTTTAAACACGATGTTCAAATTGCTTTTCTTTGCTATAGTTTTCCTTGTTTTCTATTATTCTATCGTGCTTTCTCAACCCATGGTTCTTTTTGGCGGAATTATAGCTGCGGTCTTTCTTTTGATGGGCAGACAGTACATAAAGTTAAAAGAGGAAGTGCTTATACCTAAGCTCCTTGTGAATAATGCCGGTAAGAAAAAAGCTCCTTTCATAGACGCTACCGGTGCGCATGCTGGTGCCTTGCTTGGAGATGTGAGGCACGACCCCTTCCAAAGTGGAGGTCTTGAAACTCCTCCGCACGAACTCGTTGAAGTAGGTGCAATACATAAAGCTCATAAGGGCGTGCTTTTCATAGATGAAATCTCAACGTTGGGAATGAAATCTCAACAGCAACTATTAACTGCGATGCAGGAAAAGAAGTTTTCCATAACTGGGCAGAGCGAGCGTTCGAGTGGAGCCATGATTAAAACAGACCCCGTGCCGTGTGATTTTATTCTTATCGCAGCAGGTAACGTTGAGGCTTTGCGAGAAATGCACTCCGCGCTTAGGTCAAGGATAAGAGGGTATGGCTACGAGGTTTATATGAATGATGTTATGGATGATACTCTCGAAAATAGAAATAAGCTTGTTCAGTTCGTTGCTCAGGAAGTAGTTAAAGATGGGAGAATCCCTCACTTTACGAGAGAAGCGGTTATAGAGATAATCAAGGAAGCAAGAAAAAGAGCTGGTAGAAGAGGAAAGCTCACACTGAAATTACGAGGATTGGGGGGCTTAGTAAGGGCTGCCGGAGATGTAGCAATAAGCGAAGGAGCTAAGTATGTTGAGGCAAAACATGTTAAAAAAGCAAAGAATATTGCAAAAAGCTTAGAGCAGCAGATAGCAGATAGATACATCGATTTAAGAAAGGACTATGAGGTTTACCGCGTAGAAGGCGAGGAAATAGGAAGAGTAAATGGGCTCGCGGTTATAGGTGATAGCGGAGTAATATTACCAATAGTTGCAGAGATCGCTCCGGCTCAGAGTAGAAATGAAGGTAAAATCATCGCGACTGGTAAGCTTAGAACAATAGCAAGAGAAGCGATACAAAACGTTAGTGCTTTGATTAAAAAGCACACAGGTAGAGATATCTCCAACTATGATGTGCATATACAATTTTTGCAAACTTACGAGGGAGTAGAAGGCGATAGCGCGAGTATCTCTGTTGCCACCGCAGTTATTTCGGCATTGGAAAATATACCGGTTAAGCAAGATGTCGCCATGTCGGGGAGCCTAAGCGTAAGAGGAGATGTTTTGCCAGTAGGCGGGATAAACGCAAAAATCGAAGCTGCTGCAAAGGCGGGAATTAAAAAAGTAATAATTCCCGAAGGGAATTATAGAGATGTTATGTTAGACAAAAACATTAAAATAGAGATAGTTCCGGTAAAAACTTTATCTCAAGCTCTTGAGCATGCACTTTCCTTTGAAAAAGACAAGGAGAATCTCATCGATAGAATCAAAGACCTTCTTTCAATCCAAGCGCCATCAACAGTAATCGATAAACCCTCGGTCAGAAAGCATGGAGCTTAAAAAGATTTTTTCTATACCAGCGAGGTTTATCGATGTAAGAATTCAGTTTTCCAGAACTAACAGAATAACCTTAGATGATGGAACAATAAGAGAGTTGTCCTATGGAGAAGTTGAGGGAATAAGCATTAGAGTGCTTGACAAAACCTGGGGGTTTGCATCTTCCAACGATATCTCTAAGGCTTATAAACTTGCGGAGAAGGCATGGAAAGTAGCCAAGCAAGGATATAAAAAAATAAATCTTAAGAGCACAGACATAGCTAAAGATAGGGTTAAAGTTAAGGTAAAGCAAAATCCTTTTGATATAGACTTAGAGGAGAAAAAAAATATCTTAAAAGAAGCTGAAAAGGAGGTTAAAGATAAAAAAATAGCAAGCACCTCTTTTTCCTATGCCGATTCCTTTACAAGAACAATATATCTTAGCTCAGAGGGAAGCGAGATAGAAGCAGAGATAACCAGAGTGGTTGCATTAGCGAAGGTATTTGCAAAGGAAAATAACAAGCTACAAGTAGCCTTTGAGAGAATAGGAGGAGTAGGAGGCTTAGAGTTAATTCAAGAATTTAATGTCAAAGCCTTAGAAGCAAAAGATAGAGCTATTCGTTTGCTCTCCGCAAAGTCTCCGCCAATTGGTAAATTTAGAGTAGTTCTCGACCCAAAGCTCACTGGCGTTTTTTTCCACGAAGCTCTTGGACATGCGGCAGAAGCAGACCACGTTTTAAATAACGAATCCATACTTGAAAACAAAATAGGCAAGAGAATAGCTTCTTCTATCGTTACAGTTTACGATGACCCAACAATAAAAAATTCCTTTGGATTTTATTTTTACGACGATGAAGGAGTAAAGGCTAGAAAAAAAGCTATCGTTGAAAAAGGTAGGTTAGTAAACTACTTGCATTCAAGAGAAACCTCAGAAGCTTTAAATATGCAAGCTAATGGCAATGCAAGAGCGCAGAGCTTTGACCACGTGCCAATTCCAAGGATGAGCAACACCTATATCGCAAAGGGCGATTTCTCCTTCGATGAAATAATAGAAGATATTGGCTATGGCGTATATCTTCTCGGCTCAAAGGGTGGAGAAGTAGATACCGCAAGGGGAGTATTTCAGTTTAGCGCCGAGGAAGGTTTCATAATAAGAAAAGGCGAGATTGCAGAGCCGATAAGAGATGTTGCTCTATCTGGAAGCACCCTTGAAATTCTTAAACAAATAGACGCTGTTGGAAAAGATTTTTCTTTGCACATAGGTTTTTGTGGCAAAGAAGGTCAACTTGTACCAGTAGGAGATGGTGGAGCGCATATAAGAACCTTCGCAACCGTGGGTGGAATAAATGGATATTGAAAAGGCTTTGAGAATTCTTGAGAATCTTGTGGATGAAGCCGAGATATTCTATTCGAGAGATGAGAATAATGAGGTAGTAGTAAAAAATGGCAAAATAGACACATTCAAAGAAAATATCTCACGAGGATTTGGTATACGAGTTATTAAGGATAAAAGAGTAGGGTTTTGCTACTCCACAAAGCTAAATGAGGAGGTTTTACACAAAGCTGTTAGGATTGCAAAGCTAAGCGAGAGCGATAAATTTCTTTCTTTGCCCGAGAGGCAAAAATATATCAGCAAAAGTACCTTTGACGAGAGAATATTAGATATAAGCTCTGAAGATATAGCTAAATTCGTAAAGGAACTTACAAGTGCATGTTGGGATTATGAGGTAATCCCTACATATAGTATTATATCCTTTGGCAGTAGTAGAGATTTAATATACAATACCAATGGTATAGAAGGAGAAGACAAAAGTACAAGCATTTTTTGTTACTTATCTACCGTGGCAAAGCATGGTAGCGAAGTAGCCACTGGTTTTGACTATGAGATTTCCTCTCGCTTGGATATAGATTTTTTTAGGATGGGAGAAAAAGCTGCAAAGCTTGCCAAAGAAAGTCTTAACGCGGAGAAGATTGAGGTTTTAACCACAAATTTAATACTTAAGCCATATGCCTTTGCAGAGCTTATTGAGAATACGCTTATTCCTTCTCTAAGTGCTGAGAATGTTCAGAGAGGCAGGTCATTGCTCGCAGGCAAAATAGGAGAAAAGCTTTTCTCCGACATAAATATTACTGATGACGGAATATTAGAAAATGGAGTTTATACCTCTAAGTTTGATGGAGAAGGGGTAGCAAGGCAAAGAACAAAACTCGTTGAGAAGGGCGTGCTAAAAAACTACCTTTATAATACATACACCGCAAACAAAGATAATAAAAAAAGCACGGGCAATGCTTCGAGAAGCTATTCTTCTCTCCCAGATATAGCTCCCACGAACTTTAAAGTTTCTGGAAAGGGCAAACTAAGCGAAGAAGGCTTAGTAGTGCATGGATTAATAGGAGCGCATACCTCAAACTTTGTTACTGGCGACTTTTCGGTTGAAACAAGAAATGCTTTCCTAAACGGCAAGCCGATAAAAAAAGCAATAATCTCTGGGAATATATACGAACTTCTGAAAAAAGTTGCGGGATTTGGTAAAGACTACAGACAGGTCTCTAATGTGATAGCTCCAAGCATAGAGTTTGAAGAGATAAGGGTGGCTGGCTGACATCCTCTCACGCTGAAGCGTGTGAGGTTCCCGCTTCTAAGGATTTCATCCTCATCTGCATCCACATTGAGCTTTTACCCTCGGATGCATCGTTTATCCTTAGAAGCAGAGGGCTTGCCACAGCCCTGTTAATAACTCCCAGAGGGAGCTTAGCTCCCCGAGTGAGCCCTATATTCACACATCCGACCGCATCTCTATGAGCTTCCAACCCACATAGGCATTTGAACAATCTCTTTCTCTTTTCAACGTTTTTTTGAACCACATCTCGGGCATACTGAAGAGGTGTATGATTCCTTCACCTTGGTCACTTTTATGCTGCATTCCTCGGCTTTCCCTGAAGGGTATGAGCTTTCTTGCTTGTTTCCTTGTAAGTATGTAGCCTACTGAAGGCCGTGCTGTTGAAGTTAATGGAGAATACCCAGCTTCCCGACGAGCTTGTGCCAAAGAGACTGGTTCATGGAATAGAAGATAAAAGACTCGCAGCGAAATACTTAAAAACAGCTCTCTCCATAGGCTACAAAAAATTTAATTGGTTATCACGAAAAACTATATAT
>CBFDVL010000028.1:0-13665 GCA_965613365.1 uncultured archaeon
AATGATACGGCGACCACCGAGATCTACACCTAAGCCTTCGTCGGCAGCGTCAGATGTGTATAAGAGACAGCAATTGTCCCGGTTGTGCCGTTGCCATAATCCTCACCTCCCGTTTGAAAAAGTTTGAGATAACATGTTCAAATATTTTAGTAACAAAAAGTAAGTTTAATGGTCGGCCCAAAAATCTTTGAAGGTAACCCAAAGTTTTGGCAGCATTTTTTCAAGCTCTTCATCGCTTTTTATTTCATCGAAAATCTTTCTTTTCTCCAAAGACCTTTGCAATCTTTTACCTAAGACCTTGTTCACCATGTCTTGATACCTCTCTACGTTTTCTTCTGCTATTGCGCGAGCAGCAAGCTTCCCCGTTATTATACCTGAGAGTATTCCTGCTCCAGTAATAGGGTCGGTAACGCCAGCGGCGTCTCCGACAAGAAGAATATTTCTCTCATGAATTTTTTCATGTATCCCTGAGAGAGGAACCGACCCCTTGTAAATCGCGAAGACTTTAGCGTTTTTAAGCTTTTCTATGCTTTTCATAAAAGTGTTTAAATATATAAAAGGATTTTTGCCGATAACTCCTACTCCGACTTTTGCTGTGGTTTTACTGGTAGGATAAATCCACGCATAGCAGCGAGGAGCATATTCCATACTGAAGTAAGTCTCCGCTATTTCTGGAGTTTCTATTGAAACTCCCGCTATTTCGTATTGTGCGCAATTTGCAAATCTTCTTTGTTTTATTCCAATCCACTTAGCTACCCTTGATGTTGCGCCATCAGCGCCAACGATATATCTTGGGTTTATCCTTATTATTTTATTTTTACCCCTCTCTTTTACAATTAGCTCACTCTCTTTAAGCTCTATAGCCTCTGAATTGATCAATATACTTGCTCCCTCTTCTAAAGCTTGAATGCAAAGAGATTTATCAAATATGCTTCGCTCAACAATCCATCCGCGCATTTTAGCGGTTGTATAGCAACCGCTAGGGAAGTAGGTTCGCATTTTTTCTATGCTCTGCTGGATACAAGCCTTTGGTACAGAGAAATATCTCGCGACAAGCTTTGAAACATAACCAGCGCAATGCGAAGGAAAGCCGGCTTGTTTTTTCTTTTCTATTATTATAACATTTAGCCCTTTCTCTGCACAATACTTAGCCACCGCTGAGCCACTGGGACCAGAGCCAACTACCGTAACATCTATGTTAATTTTCATTTTTTAGCATTAAGCTCTTTGAGCTTTGCGGTCATCTCCTTCACAACCTCTTGGAATCTCGCACCCTCTGAAGCTGAGACCCATTCCAATCTAAACCTCTCCTGCTCTATACCCTTTCTCTCAAGCATTGCTCTGATCCTCTTCTCCCTCTTTGCCATGAATTCATTGCCAGAAATATAATGACAATCTCCTGGATGGCATCCTCCTACAAGAACCATTCCCGCCCCAAGATCAAAGGCTTTTTCTATGAATTTAGTAGATACTCTACCCGAGCACATCACCCTTATTATCCTTATGTTCGGAGGATACTGCATTCTTGAAACGCCTGCAGTATCAGAGCCGGCGTAGCAACACCAGTTGCAGAGTATAGCTAAAATTTTATCTTCGGGATTCTCCTCGAGTGCAGCTTCAATTTGTGCATATATCTGCTCATCCGTGAAATGCTTCATTTCTATTGCATTCTTTGGGCACTCGGCAGCACAAGTTCCACAACCCTTGCATAATGCTGGAGTAAGCACCGCTTTCTTCTTTTCCTTATCTATGCTCCATGCTCCGTAAGGACAAGCTTTAACGCATAACCCACAACCAGTGCATTTTTCGTAGATATGGTGAGCGATGCTTCCCTCAAGATTTATCTTGCCTTTTATCATAGGTATAGCTGCTGCTGTAGCTGCCGCCCTCGCTTGAGCAACACTTGAAGGAATGTCCTTCGGAGACTGAGCAGTTCCGCAGATATAAACACCGTCGGTTGGCGTATCCACTGGAGCAAGCTTTGGATGTTTCTCCAAGAAAAAGCCCTCTCTGCTTCTTGAAATATTTAATATTCTAGCAAGCTCCTGAGCATTCTCTACTGGTACGGCACCAGTGGAGAGAATAAGCAAATCAAGTTCGTGCTGAACAACTTTTCCTTCTAGGCTATCTTCTACTGTTATGATAAGATTCTTTGTTTTTGGGTCCTCTACGACTTCCCCGGGCTTACCACGTATGAATTTTACTCCCCTCTCTCTGCATCTTGCATACAACTCTTCGAATCCCTTGCCTATGGAGCGCATATCAATATAGTAAATATAAACCTCCTTCTTTGGGTCTTTTTCTTTAAGCATAGCTGCAAGTTTTAGAGTATAGGTGCAACATACTCCGCCTGAGCAGTAAGAATCTTTACCCCTATCTCTCGTTCCCACACAAAGAATAAATCCTATCCTCTTTGGTGTTTTCCCATCGCTTGGTCTAACCACTTTACCTTGAGTTGGACCAGATGCATTAATTATCCTTTCAAACTCCAAGGCTGTGATAACATTAGGATAGTCAAGATAATGATACTCATTATTCTCTGGTCTATACCACTTGCACCCAGTAGCTACTATTATAGTTCCAACTTTTATTGTGAAGGTCTTCTCTTCGTCTTTCTCTTTTAGTATAGCATCCCTCTCGCAAACAAGCTCGCAAAGTTTGCAATCTATGCATCTCTCGCTATCCCATACCACCATATTCGGCACGGCTTGTGGGAATGGCTTGTATATCGCTTTTCTCGCTCCCAAGCCCTCGTCAAACTCATTGGGCACGACCACAGGGCAAACTACTTCACACTCTCCGCAACCATTGCACTCTTCGCTTACTCCTCTTCGCTTTTTAAGAATCTCAACCTCAAAGTTTCCTATGTAGCCAGAGATTTTTCTAACCTCGTGATAGGCGAGAAGCTCAATATTTTCATGCTTTCCAACATCACTCATTACAGGACCTTCTATGCAAATAGAGCAATCGAGTGTTGGGAAGGTCTTATCAAGCTTTGCCATTACTCCGCCTATGCTTGGCTCTTTCTCAACCAGATAGACTTTGAAACCCATGTCAGCAAGGTCAAGAGCTGCTCGCATTCCGGAGATTCCACCACCTATAACCAAGCAAGCCTTTTCAACAGGCACAACGATGTCTTCCAGCGGTTCTAACAACCTCGCCTTTGCTACAGCCATTCTTACTAAATCCTTGGCTTTTTCGGTAGCCTTCTCGGGCTCGTTCGCATGAACCCAAGAGACGTGTTCTCTAATGTTAGCCATCTCAAAAAGATATTTGTTAAGTCCCACCTCTTCCACCATTTTCCTAAAGGTTGGCTCATGTAACCTTGGTGAGCAGCTTGCAACAACTACGCGATTTAAGTTATGCTCCTTTATTATCTTCTTCATCTCCTCCTGAGCACTATCTGAGCAACTATATTTTTGGTCCCTAGCATAAACAACATTAGGTAAGGTTTTAGCATACTCAGCAACAGCTTTGCAATCAACTACGCCAGCGATGTTGAGACCACAATGACAAACAAAAACTCCTATTCTCGGCTCTTCCCTGCTCATCTCACTCACCTGGAATGAAGAGACCTTCTTCTTTTCTTTTCTCAACCGTCGCAGCATTCTTCTTTCGTTTTAATCCAGCAACATACTCTATGCTCTTAACATCAACGTTTTCGCTAATCTCTATGTAGCCAGCTTTCTCAGCTTCTTCGAGAAGCTTCTCTCCCCTCTCAGTTCTCACTATAACGGTCGTCCAGCCCTGCTCGCTTCCTATTGAGCCTACTGAAAGGTCTGAGAAAACCGAAGAAAAGTTTGTGCAGAAATTACAAGCATCATTTACGCATGGATCAAAAACCTTAACGGGTTTTTTAAGTATTTCTCCACTCTTTGTTTTGACTATGAACTTGCCCTTGGTTATATCTACTTTTACAATCTCGCTCATGCTCAAATTAAATTCTTCTTTTATCTTCTCTCTCAGACATTCATATGGGAAATTTTCAAAACAGAACAAGCCTATCAAGATTACATCTACTAAATCCTTTAAAAGATTCTTCTGAAGATTTCTTATTCCATTGATTTGGCATCCTAAGCCTATAACCATAAGTTTTTTAAGTTTTTCTTCTTTAATAACCCTTCCAAATTCCTCAACCACAGGAGTTTTTGAGTATTTTGTCCCCACCATACTAAGAACTTCTTCCCTGCTCTTTGCTGTTATAGCCCTTGCCCTCCACTCCTCATCTCTTCCAACACCTACTATTGCATCTACATAGTTATTTTCCAAGGCAAAAATCGCAAGAGCTGTTGCCACTCCGCCGTCTTGAGCATTAGCCAAAATTTCGCTTGCTTTTGCTCTCGCAGCAACTATTTTTTTGTATTCTCCGAGTGGCTCATAACTTAGAAATTCTGCTGTGATAAATGGACAGTTATCGTAGCAAGTTCCTTCCTCACTGCACTTTATTGAACCCTGCTCAAGGGTACAAGCTTCAACAAGCTCGGGAAGGTCAAACATTTTTATTCTGCTGCAAAAAGCTACGCAGGTGCCACAGCCACAGCATAAACCAGTATCTATAATCAACGACTTAAGTTCTTTAAATCCCTTGCTTGGCTTAATAAGTGGAACAAATCTTGTTAAGTACTCCTCCATTAGCATCACCTACAAAATTTTATCGGCTTTAACTCTGTGAGTTGTTAAAATTCCAAGCTCCTTTTTGTCTATTCCGAGCGCCAAGCCCAAAAGCTCTGGATAGTGAAGCACTGGTATATTATACTCTTCTTTAAACTTGCTTCTTATCTCCAATTGCCCCAAATCAAACTGCATATTGCAAGCTGGGCAAATTGTAACAATACAATCAGCGTTAGCCTCTTTTATATGTGTTAGCTTCTCCTTGGCTATTCTCAACGAAACCTCATCATTTAACCCGCGAATAGGCTGACCACAGCATAGATTTTTATACATGTAGTCAATACTTTTAGCTCCAGTTATTTCAATCAGCTCATCAAGTATTGTTGGTTTTTCAGGGTCATCAAATTTCATGGCATAGCTTGGCTTTACTAAGTGACAACCAGTATGGGAAGCCACTCTAAGGTTCAGCTTGTTTTTTATTTTGCTTTTAATTTCATCTATGCCTATATCCTCATAAAGGACCTGAATTAGATGCTTTACTTCTATGCTACCATTATACTCCTTGCCTACTTTAGAAAGAACTTCATTTACTTCTGCTTTTAAATCTTCATCCTTTTTCAATAAAAAGTTAGCCTTTTTGAGCGAGTTAACACAGCCATTACATAAAACTAAAATATCCAAGCCCTTCTCTTCTGCAAGTGCTAGGTTATAGGAAGCCATGCAAAGCCACGCTTTTTCTGAAATGTTTTTTATAGGGGTTCCGCAACATATGAAGCCTTGCATTTCCTCGAGGATAATACCGAGAGCTTCGCAGACTTTTCTCGTTGAAAGCTCATAGCCAAAATTTCTCGTTGGTATAGTACACCCCAAGAAAAACGCATATCTATGTGTCATTTTTTGAATCCTCCTATGCATTCTTGAATTATTTCCTGAGCGGCACTTACATTAACCTCAATCTCGCTTAATCCTATTCTTTCTCTCTGCTTCAGAGTAAATCCAGAGAGTGGAGATGTAATACCATCCTTATAAATTGCTTCTATACTCTTAGTGAACTTTACTGGTGCTTTTCCAAGCCCAAAAGCTTTGTTCTGCATAGCCAAGATAACCTCGGTTACCTTTATGTTCTGTGGACATCTCTCTTGGCAAGTAAAGCATGTAGTGCACCACCATAATGCTTCGCTGTCTATTACTCTTTCCTCCTCTCCATGTGCAATCCTAAGAATCATCAACCTCGGATTATATCTCGAATCAAACCTAGCCACAGGACAACTTCCAGTACAAGTGGCACATTGATAGCAAAGCATGACATCCTTCTCTTCCAACATCATTTAGTCCTCCTTAGATTATTGGGTTATCCTTTTTTGCTTTTTACATATAAAATTTATCATAAAAAAACATTACAAAATTGTTACTTACCTGTTACAATATCCTTCTAAGTAAGAACAAACGTTTTGATAGCTGATAAAGGTTACTACAGCTACAAAAACTACTTAAGCGGTATTACAAGGTTCAGAATCGTTCCCTTAATTTCCGAGGAAGAATTTTAATTTAAGCAGAGCTTTAGGCTTGCTCTCATATCCTCTGGATGTGTTTTGTTCCAATAGCATCGGAGAAGGCTACTTTTTCCCTTTACTCGTTGCTACTACTATATAAAAAAGGAGGCAATAAATTTCATAAAGTTTTGAAAGATAAGCTTTAACTCTTGTTTGGCTTCCCTTACCAAGCACCCTGCCGGCAACGTTCAGCAGGTAGTTAAAATGCTTTGTCCGAATTACTCTTCTACACCCTTGCTTCGAAGTCCTCGACCATAGACCAAAAAAATTTTTCAATCCACGAAGCTAAAAATAATTATATGCTCAGAGATAGAGTAAAAGAGATTTATGATTTTGTTGACCAAAGCTTATACTACAATATTAGAGATATCGAGATAAAGAGTAAAAAGTTCAACTCCACCTTGCTTTTTTCTATATTAACTTGCTGTTTACCCGGTAAACAACTTGTAGTTGGAGAACCTGGGATGGGGAAGACTACATCGTCTGAGCATTTGGCATGCCTTTTCTATTCTCTTCCCCTTGAGTTGATTTGGAGCTCTGTGGTGCATGGAAATCCTGAGCAAACTGAAGAAAAGATTGTAGGAAGACCCGACTTGGGAAAGCTCAATGAAGGAAAAGAAGAGGTTATATGGTCTGCCTTTGCTCAGCTCCCTGTTAAAATAGTTGATGAAATAAATAGGCTACCTCCTTCCAAGCAGGATTTATTACTTGACAGCGTCGACCGTGGAATATGGAGTTATTTGAACGAGGTTATAATCAATGAAGAAAACTGCTTCTTTGCCACAGCAAATTACACAGAAACTACGGGCTTTGAGCTTACCCCAAGAATGCTTGATAGGTTTGACATAATTGTCGAGTCTAAGCATCCAGGGGCTATACTTTCCTATGAGATTATAGAAAGTAGAGAAATTGAAAAAAAGTTAAGAAATCCAACGCTTGCTAGAAGAGCGATAGAAATTCTGAATAGTAAACTTGAGTATGAGAATAAAATGAGCAAAATTGAAGAAATTTCCAACGAGTATAGCGATTTAATCAATGAAAAACTTGGTATAGCTCCGATAAAGAAAAAAGAAAGAATTAAACTCAGAGAGGAGATTTATAAGCTTGAAATGGACAAAGATGCCGAAGCTTTCTCTATTGTTTTATTGGCTGAGCTTTCCTTCTGCAGAAGATATGGGCAGAAGAGAACGAACGAAGAATGCTTAAAAGGATGCCACTATAGCGAATATCTATGCTATAGATTGAAAAGCTGCATATCAAATAGGTTTCCTCAATCTTTAATAAGTTATTCAAAAGCTTTGGCATGGTTTTTAGGAGATAGCCAAGCCGACATAGAACATGTTATAACGATAGCTCCTTATGCTCTCGCACATAGGTTAAGGTGGAGAGAAGACTACTACATGAGAATTTTAAAGGACGAGCGAAGCGATTTTATAGAGCTTTACCTTGCAAAACTTTGCGTTAATGAAGTTCTTAAAAGATATAGGGAGCAGAGTAGCAGAATAAAGCTTGCATTTAAGCAAGCAGCAGAAGCTTTAGAAGGAAATAAAAACGAGCTTTTAAGCGGGGACCACCCAATATATGAGGAGATAAGGAGGGTGGTGGAAAATTACTAAGCCAAGAATATTCAAAAAATTCACAAACTTTAAGCCAGAAGGTAGAAGAATAAGAATAAGTAAGCTAAGTGGAGCAGAGGATATCTTGCTCTGCTATGAAGAATGGCTCGAGGAAATCAAAGATAAAGTTTATCCCGAAGAATGCTATTCCATTGCAGAAGAGCTAATAGGAAATGAAAGCTATTCAGAAGAAGACATTCAGGAGTTCTGCAAAAAGCTTAGAGATTATGCAAGCGAAGACAATTTTTCAAAAACGGGCTTATTTATTTCAGCTTTAATTAACAGGGCAAGCAATGATGATATAACAATATATCTGGGAGAGCTTGGAGACAAGCTTTGTTATCTTGGCTATGAAAATGAAAAAAATCTGAGAATAATAGGAAACGCGGGCGAGCATCTCGGTGAAAATATGAGAGAAGGTAAGCTAAGAGTTGAAGGGAGGATTAGCAAGATAGGAAAGCCTCGGGGAGGAGAAATTTACAAGGGAAATAACCTTCTCTACCCGGGAAAGCTTAAGATTATGCTCAGGAGGATAGCATGCTCGCTAAGATTTGGGAGAAGGTGAGAGAGAAGCATCTATATCCAGCTCTACCAATGCCAAGATTTGATGAAAGCATTGAAATAGCGGGTATTTCAACAATAAATAAGAAAATCCTGATAAACCCAAATTTTGTTCGCAAGTTGAGCAGAAAAATGAAAGAAGAGCACGTGATTGAAGCTTTGTTAGACCACGAGGTAGCGCATCATACCTTTTGCCCATGGGATTTCTCTACGCATTTGAGCATATTCACAAGAGTTAATGGTGTAGTTAAGCAGGAGGAGAAAGCAAAGATAATCACCGATTGTTTCTTGGATATTGTGGCAAATACTTTCTGCGTTAGGGAAATGGATACAAAAATTCCCGAATTACTAAGAAACTTAAATAAAAGCAGACTCGATAGGATAATTTGCTCCGTTTATCAAAGAATATGGAGAGTAGACTTAGGAGTAAAAGAAAATGGTCTTTCTAAGGTTGCAGAGAAGCTTTCACGGATACCTTATTTAAATTCTGAGGAATGGGAGAGAAGTGCAAGGATATTTGCACGATGTCTTAGAAAAGAGGTTGGGAATTATAATTTAATAGGCTCACATGGCTATGAGAGGTATTCCTTGGAGGAGATAGACAGAGGGTTAAGAAAACTTGCGATCAAAATAAGAGACCCGAAAAAGTTTGCTGAGCTTGTAAAAAAACTTAATGTTAAGTTTGAACTATCAAATCTAAGTTCAGATGCTTACATAATATTTTATGAGGAGCTTTCCAGAGAGTACTCTTTGCCCGTGAAAGAGAGAAAGGTCATGAAAGGAGGAAGTGTATATCCTTTCTCTCTCAGAGCTTGGGAAATAGATAAACCTTTGAGAGATATGGACTTCTGGAATTCCTATGGTAAAACGATGCCAAAGATAACAAAACTCTGGCAAAAAAGCGAGGGCATCGGTCTAAGTAGCGAAGGTAAGGAAGTGCCCGATTGCCTTATTATAGTAGACTCTTCCGGAAGTATGACGCACCCAGAATATGGTTTATCCTTTGCTGTTCTTGGTGCTTTTTGCGTTGCAAATGCTTATTTATTAAATAAAGCAAAAATAGCGGTTTATAACTTTGGACATGCCTATATTGGAGATGAGCTGATTCTTAAGCCTACAAGAAATAAAATAAAGATATATCAAGCGATAGCAAAGTATTTTGGAGGAGGTACAACAATAAAGTTAGAAAAGCTTAAGAAACTCCTCAAAAGAGACATGGACATATTCATGATAACTGACATGGATATATATAACCTAGAGGAAGTAATAGAATTTTTCAAAAGCCTTGAAAATAGGACTACGATAGTATATTTAAAAAATACAAGTGAAGTTAGAAAATTTAAAAAAGAAACAAGGGTGAAGGATAACATAATCCTCTATTTAGTGGAGAAAAAGGAGGATATTCCAAAGATAGTTCTTGGCAGAGCAAGAGAAAAAATTTTAGAGTTACATTGAAATCATCTTTTCTTCCCATTTTTTGAGATACACCGAGCTTTGACTTACGTCAACGAAGATCTCTGAAGCTCTTTCAATGTCTTCAATTTCAACTTTCGCCGAATCTCTGCTCTTTGCATATTCATAAGCTGGAGCTAAGAGTTGAGTAGCATATCTTAAACTGTTTTTTTCTCCGAGTTCTGTTAGTTTTTCAAGTGCTTCGTTACTAAGCATTATCCCAGATTGCTCAGCTCTTATTTCTAATATCGCTTTTATCTCCTCTTTTTTATAAGGCTCTGTTGTGATTATTAATAGTCTATCAAGTAAGTCTAAGGGTATGCCGTGCGGTGCTACTATGTCTGTTCCTCTGATCTTCGAAAATCCGCGATTTGAGGCAAGGATAATTATCGGCGCCATTTCTGATTCCATTGCCCTGTTCATGAAGGCAAAAAGCTCTATGTCCATGAGATGAGTTTCGTCTATGAATAGCACACCTGGAACAAGCTCTGCTCTTCCCTCTTCCACCCATTTCTTTACCTGCTCATCAACAGCTTCCCTTACTTCGTTGTCTATTTCTTTACTCTCGGGCGCAAATAGGCTTAGCAGCCCTCCTCTTCTCGCGTTTGCTTCATCAAGATTGTGCAGAGAAACAACATAGGTAAATTCCTTCTCCTTCTCCACGCTTCCAGAGGGTACAGCAACAACCTCAACGTCATCTATATCATATTTCTTCTTAGCTCTCTCACTCTTGCCAACTCTTGATATTCTTCCAGTTTCTCTGTCTATTATAATAACGTCTCCGCCTTCTATGCCTTGGTACATAAATTGCATCGCAAGCCTACTGCCAACGCTAAAAGTCTTTCTTTCATCCTTTGTTGCAAGGGTTATGGTCGCAGACTCTGGTATTCTCTGAGTTGGATTATAAGGGTTGGCGACCATATTATAGTTGAGTTCAACGATTTCGCCCTCTAACACTCTTCTCGTTTCTCTTATTCTTACGCCAATAGCTTTTCTCATTGCTTGAATCAAAGCCTCTGTTTTCTTCATCTCGGCACTGTAAAACTCGCTCGCCGAGACTTGAACAAAGGGTATATCCTTGCCAAGTTCCTTGCTTATCGCTACAGCTATTGCGGTTTTTCCAGTGCCGGGAGGTCCAGCTATCAGTATTCCTCTCCCAGCCATTTTTCCAGCTTTTATAAGCTTAACGATAACGCCTGCTGCCTCTCTCGCCTTTTTCTGCCCTACCAATCCATCGGCTATATCCTTGGCTCTTAGGTTTGCGTCTAACCCCAAACCACGAATGTGAGAGTGTGCTCCTATTCGCTCAAATCTCTGAACAACTTCTCTTATCTCGCTTGCCATAAAACCACCTCCCGTATTAAAATTAAATTTTTTGCAAGAGCTCTCTCATATCTCTAAGTACGTCTTCCTTACCATCAAAATTATTCTTTCTATCTATGAGAAATGACCTTATTCCCAAGCTTCTCGGCACTTCATAATCAAATTTGTAATGGTCGCCGACATGAACTAAATGCTTAGGAGAGGCTTTGATTTCCTTGCAAACTCTGAGATAAACTTCTGGATTCTTTCTTACTTCTTTAAACTGGGAGGTGCAAGAATATATTTTTGAAAAGTAATCTTTAATTTCCTCAAGCTCTATTTCGAGGATTTCTTTTGGAGCATTAGACACTACTATCAGTTCATACCTATCATAGAGATTTTCTATTGTTTCGAGAGAATCCGGGAAAATCTTCACATGCTTTTTTAACCTTTTTAGAACTTCTACCGGCTTTTCTTCAAGCTCAAATCTCTTAAACCAGTAGCTGGGAAGATACCATCTTATATCCTCTTCCCCTATCTCATTATAGCATCTTCTAACTTCTTCCCAAGCTTCGTTAAAGCTAATCCCATACCTTTTGGCATAAAGCTTGGGAACTTCCTTCTCCCAGAATATATCCACAAAACAATGGTCTACCAAGGTTCCGTCTGCATCAAATGATATTACTTTCATCCTAAGAATAATTTATTTTATTAACTAATGCAAGACTAAATTTATTAATGTAGAGAGTTATATTAAAAATTATGAGACTCTTGGTTGTCTTGTTTCTGATAATGCTAATAATGGGATGTGTGCAGGAGGGAAAAGAAGCCAAAGTTGAGGAGATAAAAAGCTTGCAGGGAAAGAAAATCCTTATGGTTATAGCTCCAAAGAATTTCAGAGATGAGGAGCTTTCTATTCCAAAACAATACTTTGAAAGCATTGGAGCTACTGTTAGAATAGCAAGCGTTAGTAAAAATGAAGCTATTGGCATGCTTGGAGCAAGGGTAAAACCAGACTTAGCCCTTAGTGAGGTTGATATTAAAAAGTATGATGCTTTGGTTATCGTGGGTGGAGTAGGCTCAAAGGAATATCTCTGGAGCAACGATGAGCTATTGACTTTGGTAAAGGAGGCTTATGATAATAATAAGATTGTGGCTGCAATTTGCTTATCTCCAGTTGTTCTTGCCAGAGCCAGCATACTCAAAGGTAAAGAAGCGACGGTTTTTCCTTCTAATGATGCGGTAGAGGAGCTAAAAAAGGCTGGAGTAAAGTATGTTGATAAGCCAGTAGTAATCTCTGGAAAAATAATAACCGCAAGAGACCCAAAGGCAGCTGAGGAGTTTGCAAAAGCGATAGCTGGGGAGATTTAGTCTAAAGTATGTTACCCATAAGTGAAGAAAGCTGACCCTAAATGATGCGGAGTTAAGGTTCTAAATAACCAAAAGAACCAAACTCACCGGTACAATAATCATATTCTCATAAACCTCATACTCACTTTTACTCAATAAAATCTTATTTTTTATCTCAACTCTTGGAAAATCTTTCTTATCTACTTTATCCTGCCATTTTACCTCTATTCCAGTATTATGAAGATAAAAATCAACTTCTTTCTTCTGGTGGAAGTAATATATTTTTCCAAATCTTCTAACCAAATGCTCAGCGACTATACCTTCTATTATTTTTGGATAATCTTCATTCTTAACCTTAGCTCCAAGAACATGCCTCTTAAAAACATGGAAAAGGAACGGGTCTATAAAATAAACTTTCCTCATTCTTCTAAAGGCTTCCGCTCCCTTTTTAATATCAATCGGAAATAAATTTCTCAAAACAAACAGATTTTCCAGAATTTCCAAATACTCTCTCACGGTTACATGCGAACCAATCTCCATTTCCTTTGCTATTGAATTTAAAGAAAATCTTGTTCCATAATTCTTTAAAACACCTAAAAGCACAGATGTGGTTATTCTCTCACTCCTATCTATCTTAGCTATATCAGCAATTAACCACTTCCAGTATATCTCGTAGGTTTCTTCTCTTATCTTTCCGTTCTCTAAAAGCTCATACATGCTTTTAGGGAATCCTCCACACTGAATATACAAATTAAAAAGGTTCTCTATTTCATTGAAGTAGAAAAGTAGCTTTTTTACATTTTTATCTACCTCTTCAAGTGATAAGCTTGAGATTGAGATATTATCGACCTCCCTTTTTAGATCCTCATTCCCAAATACCTTGCAAAATTCCTTAAACGATAGAGGGTAGAATATCTTTGTTTTTATCGGTCTTCCGGGAAAAGTTTCTTTTTTAAGTGCAACTGATGAAGAACCTGTTAATAATATAACTTTATTTTGGATTAAAGGAGAATCTAATAAAAATTTTATAGCTCTCTGCCACTCAGGGACAAAAGTTATTTCGTCAAAGAATATATATTTTCTCCCTTCTATTAATGAATCAGAAAAACGAACTATTTCTAAAATTTCGTTGAAATTATTCAAAATTTCACAGGAGAAGTAAAGAATTCTTTTTGGATTTTCTCTTCTCCTGTCTCTTATACACATCTCCGAGCCCACGA
>CBFDVL010000029.1:0-13437 GCA_965613365.1 uncultured archaeon
GCTTTAAATGTACTTTTGGTGGGCACGGTGGTTTTAAATGGATTTAAGAAGAAAGAAGCTCTGCAGAGGCTTGCCGAGTGGTGAGTTTGTGGAGCACCCTAAGTATTAGATTATTTTTGTAACCTTGGCAACATATAAAAAACATGAAAAATCCAAAAAGTTATTTATTTTTCAAGATATTTGCTAACAAAATCCTCTGGCACTAACACTTCAATATCTTTGCTTTTTATACATATATCCTCATCTTTTGTTACAAGGCTTGCTCCAGCCACCTTTGCGGTTGCAACAACTATCGCATCTGGCAATTTCAATCCTTCTGTTCTCAATCTTGAAGCAATATTTGCTATTTCGACGTTAACATCTTTTATTTCATAAGTGCATACTACGTGATTTAGAAATCTTTTAGCTTCTGTGATTTCTTTATTTCTATAAAACCCAACAAGTACTTCAGCTATAACTATAGTTGAAAGGATTCCCCCCAGCGATCCGTCATCTATGGCATCTAATATTTTTTCACAGTGCTCATATCCTTTTTCCCTGTTTTTTACTGCTATGAAAATGTTTGTATCCAAGCAAGCTTTCAATCCCACTCCTCCCTTAATTTTCTCTGGAATTCTACACTTGGCTCAACAGGCTTTCCTGCTTTTAGAATGTCCTTGAGTTTTTCTCTTATGGTTTCAATGAAAATTTTATCTCCTTCGACTCTAAAAATTAACACATCTCCTGTCTTTATATTCAACTTTTCTCTTATTTCCTTGGGAATTACAACCTGGCCTTTTTTACTCAATCTTGAAATCATACTTAAAGAAATATCCATTATTATTAAAAAAGTTTTAATAACTCTATATTACCACAGTTATCTCTGGAAGCACGTTTACTACCTCTACCCTCTCACCCTTGCTTGTTATCTCTTTTTTTATCTCCTTGATATACTCAGGTAGAATCTCGTAACCATCAACCTTGGCAACTCCCTTTTCCTTTAACTCCCTAAGTATTCTTTCTTTTTCTTTATTCATCGCCTCGACTATCAGCTTAGCTTTATCCTTGAATTTTGGTCCAAGCTTTGAGTAGTCGGGTATTATTTCTGTAATTTTTTCCTCAAGGTCTAAGGCTTCATTGCTTATGCTAAGCTCATTTATTCTTAACGTGCCTGCTATTGTTTCCTTTGATAACTCTATAATCTCAGCTTTATCCTTCGTTGTGTAAATTATAGCCTTATTTAACTCGTAATTCAATGGTAATCCTTTCTCTGCTTTATATCTCCTAACCTTTGTTATTATTTCATTAATTATCTTAGCCTGCTCCTCTGCTTTCTCATCTATTAACTCTTCCTCAACCTCGGGCCAAGGTTCTAAGTGAATGCTCTTCTCTGCTTTAAAGAATGTTGAATAGGCTTCCTCGCAGAAATGAGGAGTAAAAGGTGCTAATAGCTTTAGAATTGTGGTTAAACTCTTCCTTAAAACAAATTTCGCAGCTTCTTTACTTTCTTCACCATAAGTTTCAGGGTTGTATAGCCTATGCTTTATCTCCTCAATATAAATATCGCATAGCTCATGCCATACAAAGCTTTGAATATCCAAGATAGCTCTATCAAAACGATATTCTTCCAAGCTCTCCGTAGCTCTTGCAATAAGCTTATTTAGCCTGCTGAGAATCCATCTATCAACGATCTCAAGCTCCTTTGATGAGCTTTGCCCATCATCCAAATGTTGAGAAGCGAACTTCAAAGCGTTCCAGAGCTTTCTTAAAAACCTCTGACCAAACTTAACATCCTTATGCGAGAAAGGTATATCTGAACCTGGTGCTCCTCCCATGGCTGCCCATTGTCTTAGAGCATCTGCTCCATAGGTTTCAATAATATAATCTGGCTCAACAACATTTCCCAAGGATTTGGACATCTTTCTTCCATCTTCAGCAAGAACCATGCCATTTATCAGCAGAGCTTTGAAGGGCTCTTTATCTGCTAAAGCTATAGCTTTAACAACGGTGTAGAAAGCCCATGTTCTTATTATATCATGACCTTGAGGTCTCAAATCAGAAGGGAAAAGTTTTTTGAATTTTTTCTCATCTTCTAACCAGCCAGCGATTACTAAAGGCGTAATGCTGGAATCCATCCATGTGTCGAGAACATCCTTTTCTGGCTCTATCTCTTTTGCTCCGCATTTGCTACACTTTTCTGGAATTTTTTCCTCAGGAAAAACGGGTAATTCATCTTTTTTAGCCACTATAACTTCTCCGCACTTTTTACAATACCATACAGGTATGGGGGTAGCGAAAATTCTCTGCCTTGAGATTACCCAATCCCAATTCATTGAATTTACCCAGTTTCTCAACCTTATCTCCATGTAACTTGGATACCACTTCATCTTACTTGAAGCTTCCAAAATCTTATCTCTCAAGCTTCTAACATCCACAAACCACTGCTTTTCTAATAAAATTTCCACTGGCGTTTTACATCTCCAGCATTTTCCAACATTTTGCATGATTTTTTCTCTTTTTTCAAGGTATCCTTCCTTTTCCAAATCCTCAACAATTTTTTCCTTAGCCTCTTCTATGCTAAGCTTAGAGTATTTTCCTGCAGCTTCTGTAAGCC
This sequence comes from uncultured archaeon, assembly GCA_965613365.1. GTDB lineage: Archaea > Hydrothermarchaeota > Hydrothermarchaeia > Hydrothermarchaeales > CAZSVW01 > CBFDVL01. Next base: position 2,594 of record CBFDVL010000029.1, read on the forward strand.
TGCCTTTTCTATCAACAGCTCTTATTGTTGGTAAGTTGTGCTTTTTAATCCACTCAACGTCTTGCTTATCTCCAAAGGTACAAATCATAACTATTCCTGTTCCAAACTCAGGATCAACGTCTTCATCCGCTATAATCTTAACCTTTCTTTTAAAAAGAGGAATCTCTGCTTCTTTACCCACGAGATTTTTATATCTTTCATCCTCGGGATGAACAGCGATTGCTACGCAGGCAGGTAAAAGTTCTGGTCTTGTGGTAGCTATCCTTATTTTCTTTCCGTTTTCCAACGGAAAGAAAAGATAGTTCAAAAAGGTTTCTCTCTGCTCATATTCAACCTCTGCATCAGCTATCGCTGTTTCGCATCTTGGACACCAGTTCACGGGGTGTTCTCCTCTGTATATTAGCCCCTTCTCATACATCTCAACAAAGGCATATTGCGATTTTTTTATGTACTCTGGTCTCATTGTTATATACTCAGTGCTCCAGTCTATGGAGCAGCCTAAGCTTTTTATTTGTTTTCGCATTCTTCTTATGTTCCTGTCTGTTAACTCTATGCAGAGCTTTCTGAATTTCTCTCGCGGAATATCCCCCTTTCTTATACCATGGATTTCCTCAACTTTAACTTCTGTTGGCAGACCATGGCAATCCCAGCCCTGAGGAAAAAGAACGTTGTAGCCACGCATTCTCTTATATCTTGCGACGATATCCATATACACCCAGTTCAACACATGCCCCATATGAAGCTCGCCAGTAGGATAGGGAGGAGGAGTATCGATTACAAAGGCATTATCAAGAGAATCTTCATTGAATTTATATATCTCCCGCTCTTCCCATGCCTTTTGCCATCTTTTTTCTACCTCTGCATGGTCATATTCCCTCATTACCACTTCCTCCTATGTTCGCTAAGAATTTTACGTTGTTTATTTTTAAAGGTTTATCCTTAACCTAAGCCCATCCTTTGCAGCTATTGTTTTAACTCCCGTTTCTCTGCTCACCCTTATGGCTTCCTCGTCCTGAAAACTTATAATTTTTAGACCAAAATGGTTAAGTATCGCAAGCTCTGGCTTTGGTTCTATGCCTTTTAAAATCTTTATCACGTCATCGGCGCAAAGATGCCAAGGTATTCTATCGCTACCAGGTCTCATCACGTTGAATATAATAATGTCTGAGCCCGAGTATATATCAATCAACTCCTCAAAAAACTCGGTATCAGAAGTATAAGTTATTGTTTTTGAATCCATTAAAAAGCTTAGACCTACCGTGGATGGGTCAGAATGCTTTGCTGGCAATGCTAAAACTTCAATCTCTTCTAATCTTATTTTTCCACCCGGTTTTAAAATTTCATAGTTAACAAAGTTTTTATGATAGTTTGAAATTCCGGGTCCAACTTTATCATTTCCTATGATAACGCTTTCACTTGCAGCGAGCATTCCTCTTCTCGAAGTCATGCCTCTTGTCATGGCTTCAATTAAGATTTCGGCGTCGTTGTAATGGTCTGGGTGGCAATGGGTAACAAATATTGCATCTGTATCTAAGGGAGAAATACCATACTCATATGAGTTTACAAGTGCTCCAGGTCCGGGGTCTACATGGATTTTTTCATTGCCATGCAATCTAAATCCGCCGGTTTTGAGCTTTTGCGTAATTGTTGTCCATCTTCCTCCGCCCGTTCCTAAAAAAATCAAATCCATTCATTTCACTTCCATAAGTTTAATGATATTTGTAATTATTTCATTTGCTTTTGTAGCTATTCCATGTTTTTTGCCAAGCTTTACAATCATTCCGTTGAGATAGTCGATCTCGGTTTTCTTTCCCCTCTTCAGGTCTTGAAGCATTGAGCTTATGTGCTTTGCGGTTGGCGGGAGTTGTTTGTTTATGAGGTGGTTATAATAACCTTGCCAATCATATTTTAAATTAACTCCCTCAGCCTTAGCAACTTCAAAGGCTTCTCTTAGAAGATGTTTGATTATCTTCTTTGCATTTTCATGTTTTCCAAGGAATCCATATTCCTTGTCGAGAATAGCAGAGAGAGGATTCAAAGCGATGTTATAAAAAGCCTTCATCCATTTTTCTCTGATTATGTCATCTGTAGCCTTTGTTGGAATTCCAGCATTGTCTAAGATTTTTGCTATTCTTTTGGCTATTTCCATGTCTTTGACCAAGGAACCTACTAAGCACTCGCTTGCATATACTGTAACCTTAGAATGTCCTGGCGCAACCATTATAGCTCCAAATATAGCCATTCCCCCTAAGGTTCTTTCTTTACCAACATAGCTTGCTATAATCTCCTCATTACCTATGCCATTCTGCATGCTCATAACATAATTTTCTTCGCTGATGATGCACTCGAGCTGGCTTAAGGCTTTCGCAGTATCATAGGCTTTTGTCGTTATTATTATCAGCTCAGGTATCTCTTTAACCTCTTTTGGCGAAATACATGCTTCTGGATAGAAAACATGCTCACCCCAAATGCCAGAGATCTTCAACCCATCTTTTTTTATTTTGTTTACATGCGGTAATCTTCCTATAAGGGTTACATTGTTATTCTTTGAAAGAAAACCACCTATCACAGAGCCAAGAGCACCAGCACCCATAATAACAATGCGCATAAACAAAAGTTAAAAAAATAAATAATATAAAAAATTATGTTAAAGCCCCGGTAGTGTAGCCCGGCCAATCATGCCGGCCTTTCAAGCCGGCGACCCGGGTTCGAATCCCGGCCGGGGCATATCCACGTTTGATATTTTTAGCTGACCGTTATATAAAAGATGTTTAGGTAATAATTTACTGTATTATCCAATGAAAATGGAGAAAATATCAGCTTTAGTTGCTTTAATAATGCTTATCGGTATATTATTGGTAGTAGCCATTTTCTTCAAGTATGGAGAGAAGGGAAAAGAAATGATACAAAGAGGAAAAAATATCTCAACCGTCACTGTTAAAAATCTAAGCATCATTGTTATTTATGACAACAACCCTTACAAAAAAGAACTTAAGACTGCATGGGGTTTTTCGTGCTTTATAAAAGGACCCGAAAAAACGATCCTCTTTGATACGGGAGGAAATGGCTCAATATTGGTCAAAAATATGGAAAAGTTAGGAATTAATCCCAAAGAAATAGATTTTGTCGTGCTTTCACATGCCCACTGGGACCATGTTGGAGGATTGCATGCTATTATCGAGAAAAATCCTACTGTTACCGTTTATATACTCAAATCATTCCCGAGGAGTTTTAAGGAAGACTTAATAAAACATGGAATAAAGACAGTTGAGGTTCAAGAGCCATTAAAGATTTGTGAAGGGTTCTATACTACCGGAGAACTCGGAACCTGGATAAAGGAGCAATCTTTGCTCATCAATACAGAAAAGGGAGTAATAGTAATAACAGGGTGCGCACATCCAGGTATCGTAAAAATAGTAAGTAAGGCAAAAGATTTGGTTAAGAATGATGTGCTTTTGGTAATAGGAGGCTTCCATTTAAGTGATAAGAGTAAAGAGGAAATAGAAAAAATTGTCTTTAATTTCAGAAGGCTAGGAGTGAGTTATGTTGGACCATGTCATTGTTCTGGAAGAACGGCAAAAGACTTGTTTAAAAAAGAATATGGTAAGAACTTTCTGGATATTGGTGTAGGGAAAAAACTAACTATCTCTTCTCTCTAAAATTAACCTCAAATTCTACATTTATTGGCTACTTAAATCTCATTTTTTGTTCAAGAATAGATTTTCCCCTATTTTTCCAAGTTTTCTTAATCTCTTTCTTTGAGGGTATTTCGGGATGATAACAAAACCTCGGTCTATTCTCATTTTCTGGACAGACTCCAAGATTATAACCTCTGCATTCTATTCTGTTAAATATTTCTGGACATACTTCCCTTGTCAGCTTAAGAATTTTCCTAGCCATTTCTTGCATCTCGGGAGAAGCTCTACAACATAGCCTTAAACCCAAGAAGTTTATCAAGCTCCTAGCGTTTATCGTCCATATATATCTTGTCTTAATGGATATTGGAAGAATATACCTACTTATTTCTCTGCTTACCCCATAATGTCTAAGCTCTTCATAAAACTTTATTGCTTGGTCCAGAGCTATATGATATAACTGAAGAAATTCCTTCTTATCCGAAATCTTAGGCGGAACGACATAACCTACATCTCTATTTCTTGTGAATCTTGTAGATTTTGCAGTATGGCTTGCTATCCTATGTTCAAGAAACTCGGGAGCAATGAGCTTACTCATAACTATGTCAAAAGTAAAAACGATGTGCTCTAAGCATGAAGAATAGTCGTTCTCAACTATCATCTCAAGTATCTGTTCATCTTTCATCTTTTCTGGAACTCCGCTCACCCTCGCAATATCTGCAATAAACTTTGTAGCGCTCCCCCCGGGGACATAATAGTCCAGTAATTTAACTTCTACTATTTGTTTCATCTTCTTGCCCTCCTTATCAATTTTCTTATATTTCTTAAGAACTTTTCTTATCATACGCAAGGTGTTTGATTTTGTATATAAGACGATAAAAAATTTTAAATGTTTAATCTCCCTAAATTTTACATTAATGGAGTATGAGATCATAGACAACGATGAGAAAACATTAGTCCTGAAATATCCCGAACTCAGTGAGGATGAGATTATTTTTAAAAATATAATAAAGGACAAAGCTATAAAGTCTTTCCAAGATATTTCAATTACGTCTGAAAAGGCTAGAGAATATGTTAAAAATAAAATTCTTAATCTGATAGTGGATAAATTGCAGAGCAATAAGCATAACCTAAATATTGATGTTGAGAATGTTGAGAAAATCAAATTTCTGGCAGAGATAATAATGCGGGAAATGTATGGTTATGGGTTGTTAGACTATCTCCTTGAAGATGACGATCTTGAGGAAATAATGGTAATAGGTGTAAACCTTCCCGTTTATGTGGTGCATAGAAAGCATGGCATGCTCAAAACCAATATAGTTTATACCGATGAGAAAGAGATACGCAACATAATAGAGAAGATGGCAAGGAGCAGTGGAAGATGGATCGACATGGCCAATCCCCTACTTGATTCGAGATTGCCAGACGGCTCAAGATTAAACGCTACTCTTTCTCCCCCTTCTCTTGACGGTCCTACTTTGACGATAAGAAAATTCAGAAAAGAAGCTCTTACCATCGTGGATTTGATAAATTTCAGAACTTTAACTTCTGAGCTGGCAGCCTTTCTTTGGATTGCTGTAGAGGGCTTTGGAGTGAAGCCTTCAAATATACTAATAGCTGGAGGAACCGGCTCAGGCAAAACCACCACGCTTAATTGTCTCTGTACTTTTATACCAAAACGCAACAGAGTAATAACCATAGAAGACACAGCAGAATTGCAATTGCCGGTAACACATAAAGTAAGACTTGAAACAAAATTGCCCAGTGCGGAAGGTAAAGGAGGAATAACATTCAATCAGCTTTTAATAAACACCTTAAGAATGAGACCTGATAGGATTATACTTGGAGAGGTTAGAGGAGAAGAGGCAGAGACCCTCTTCGTCGCCATGAACACGGGGCACGATGGCTGCATGGGAACATTGCACGCGAATACTGCCCAGGAAACGATAGTAAGGCTTACCAACCCGCCAATGAATGTTCCAGTTATTATGATACCTGCTCTTGACCTTATAATTATGCAGAACAGATTTTATAAAGAGGGTAAAACGCTTAGACGAATAACCGAAGTAGCGGAAGTAGCTGGGCTGGAGATGGACAGAGTACTGCTAAACAAAATATATGAATACGATGCTAAGGAAGACACTATTAAGTCAACCGGTACACCCCCAACCTTATATCAGAAGCTAGCGGAAAGCACTTCTCTCTCAAAATCTGATATATTGAAAGAACTTGAGAGAAGAAAATTTGTCTTAGAGTTTCTTGTATACAAAAACCTACGCTCGCTCAATGACGTATACACATGGATACAGAAGTATTATAAATCTCCTGATGAAACCTTTGAAGAAATAGAAAAAATGCTAAAATCTTCTTAGCCCTCTGTGTATAGATTCTCAGATGGATATATTTCTATACCGCCATCTCCTATCTCCATGAGACATATTCTCTTGCTATGTTTTGTACCTCTCATTTTAAGTATTTCAAGTCCTCTTACTCGTTCGCTTCCCTTTCTTATGTTGTAGAGAGCTATAACTCCATGCACAAGATATTCCTCTATCCCAAACCTACTTATTCTTTCTTCACCCATCGGCATTTCTGTTAATAGCAAGGAAGTACAGTTAAGCTCTGAAAGCATATTAACTAAGCCTAATACCTCCTGCCTTATTTCACTTTCATCACTGAAATACAGCGCAAGAGCGGGAAGAGAGTCTATAACTAAACGCTTTGCATTTAGCTCTTCAACATGCTTGGTTATTACTTCTCTAATCATTTCCACAGAAAACTTTTTAGGGGTATATTCTTTGTAGTTTTTCCCTTCCTCCTTGACCTCTCTGTCAATATACTTAACGGCGGGAACAAAGGTAGATTTCTTAGCTATTATACCGATTATCATTATCTTGCTTAAATCCCAGCCATACTGAGAGAAGTTTCTTATTATGTCCCTTGGGCTTTCCTCGAAGGTAATGTATATCCCATTTTCATTATATAGCTCAACTCCATTAACTAAGAAGTGCATAGCTAAGGTGCTCTTACCACATCCAGGCCCGCCTGTAACTAAGACCGTATATCCCTTTGGAATCCCTCCTTGCAACATCTCATCCAATCCACTAATTCCGGTTGGAGTCTTTTCTATCATCCAACTATCACCTTGGCTACCAAAGGTTTTGAAGATACCATCTGATTGTATATTAAGGTTTCATATTTATAAAAATCATTAAGACCTTGCTCAGCAATTTTCCAAGTATCTTCTTTGACTTCATTCAACTCGGGATTATACCAATCCTTTACAAGAGTTATTACATATGCAAACCTTCTGTAGTACCAATTGTGGGCATCCATTGGTTTAGAAGGACATTTTAAACCATACCTTTTGCAAATCTCTTGCATGCTCTCATTATATCCATGAGTGGTCATGAATTCCTTGATATCATAAAGAAAGGCTTCCCTAGTAACGGGTTCTGCTGTAAAGGCAACAGCTTTAACCGGTTTTTCTATGTTTATAACAAACTCGAGAGCAACTTGAGCCCCATTTGCACCTTGCTCTGTATCAAACCTAAAGTAACCCTTTGGAAGCGAGAATATCACGCCACCATCAAGCTTATTTCCTATTAAAACATGGTCTGGAAACATTAAAGAAATAGAAGCGGAACCTGCATGAAACGGCTTCCTTACTGGAGAGAGCGTCTGAACTTTATAATAATCTAACCATAGGGGTTTATTTAGATGGTTGCAATCTCCGCCATATATAGAAAGAGAATCATATTTTCCATTTATAACCCAGCTTTTTACTATTGCATCAGGGTTTCTATAATCAATTTTTTGCAAATATCCAAGGTTTTGTAGATTGTAAACCTCTACAGCTTCAATATAATAAGGCTTATCTGAAAATATACCAAAGAATATTTCTCCTTCGACATCATACCCCTGGGTTACCTCCAGTGGAGTTACATCCCAACCTTGGGTTGAGATGAGCACAAATCCTTCGTCTTCGTTAGATGTAATAATACTATAGGTTATTCCGTCCTTATCATGCAGAGCAGTACTTGTAAATGGAAGCTTGTTTGTACCATCGTAGTCTGCAAAACCCATGTCTGAGCCAGTAAGCATGTCTGTTATACTCTCTACGGTATCATTATAGATAATCAAATCTAAGTCGTTTAGCTTGTCGTAGAGTAGATAGTAACTTCTATCCAAGTTTATTGAAAGTTTGTAGTATTTTGTATCGGCAACCAACCAGCCTTTCTTTGGTGCTTTTGCATCTTTCAGATTATACAATACGAGCTCTCCTCCTCTTAACGAGAGAATGTCCTGCTTTTCTGTTTTAATTTGACTTTGACTTTCTGCTACTTTCTTTTCGGCAGGAGAAGAATGGAACATAAAGAAAAATGCCAAAAAAATAAACAAAACAGAAGCTACTATAACAACAGGTTTAGGTTTGAATTTAACCTCTTCCTTCTTTACTTCTTCCACTACCTCAACCGTAGGCTTCTCTTCCTTTTTGAAGGCGATTATGCCCTTTGCAGTATTAAAATAAAATTCATTAGGTAATTCAATATGCTTTGCAAATATCACTGAAATCTTCCTTTGTTTTTTCTCCTTTGTCATTTCAAGAGTTGCATCCACGAGATGCTTTAATGCTATTACAGTTTTATCTTCATGCATTCCCTCTTGGAGGGTTGTGAACAAGGTACACTTTGAGGTTTTAATTCTTGAATTCAAAACTCCGAAGAACTTTGTTATCTCAGCATCTTTAACGTGAAGGAAGAGAGTGGAAAGAGAATCAAAGAATACTCTGTCAAGCATTCCAAGTTTTGTCTTGGCTTTTTCAAGATTCAAAGTTATTAAATTTAGATTCGCTGGGTTGTCTATGATCAAAGCTTTTTCATATTTCTCCTGAGTGCTGTAGGAGTAAAGATCTATAAAAATAAAGCTTTCTCCCTCATATTCATCAAGTTCCAAACCGTATTTTCTGAAAATTTTTTTTATTTCGGTTGGAGACCTCTCAGTAGTTATAAATGCTACTTTTTCTCCTTTCAGTAGATAATCCTTGGCAAGTGAAACGAGAAATTCCAGTTTTCCAACTCCTGGTTTGCCTATCAACAACACGCTATAAGCTTCAGGAAAAGCAAGCTTTTCTTCCTCTTCTACCTCTTTTTCTTCTTCTGGTACCCTTTCCCTCTCAACTTTCTTTTCCTTTTCTTCTTTGGCTTTTTTTATTACTTCTTTTGTTATTTCATAGAATTTTTTGTATTTTGGATTGTTAGGGTCATATCTGAGTGCTATCTCAAGAGATTCCAACGCTTCCTCATGTTTCTCTAGTAAACCAAGAGCTAAAGCCTTTTCATAAAGTATTTCAGGGTTTTCTTCAAATTTCAAAGCTTCTTCGAAGGAGTTTAAAGCTTCTTTTATTTTTGATTCATCATCTTCCTGTATTCCTATCTCTTTAAGTGCTTTGCCTCTATAAAACCAAGCTTTTTTTAACCCCTCTTTAACTAAAGAATCAAAAATCTCAAAAGCTTCGTGATATTTTAGCTCTTCGAGTAATCTTATTCCTTCTTCAAGTTTTTCTTCAAAAGCCTTTGAAATTTCCACTCCACAGTAACTACAAAATTTACTTCCATCTGGTATTTCCTGATTACAATTTGGACATCGCATTTTTTGACACTTTTTACTCTTTTCTACAGATAATTTTTTTATATTTGTTTATAGAATATAAATTTTTATGCCTCGTTCCATCCTCATTGCCTCGGGTAAGGGTGGTGTAGGAAAAACCGTTGTTTCTGTTAATCTGGCAACCGCTCTTGCCATGCGTGGCAAAAAAGTTACGATAATAGATGCAGATATAGAAATGGCAAACGTAGCCTTGAGGTTAAAGATTGATAAAAAAGAGAAGACCAAGACCTTGCATGATGTATTAGCTGGAGAAGCAAGACTTGAAGAGGCTATTTATTCAGGACCTCATGGTTTAAAGGTAATTCCTTCTGGAATTTCATTGGAGTCTTTGAAAAAAGTGGATGAATCAAAGCTTGAGAGCGTCTTGAGGGAGGCTTTGAAGGATACAGATATATTAATCATAGATGCTCCTGCCGGATTAAAAACCTCCATTCCTGCGATGCGAGTAGCTGAGGAGCTTTTGATTGTAACAAATCCTGAAGTGGCGGCTATTGCCGATGCTATGAAGGTTAGACTTGCGTTTAAAGAGCTTGGCGGCACTATTTTAGGAGTTGTTGTGAATAGGATGAGTTATTCTCCTGAGGATTTAAAAATCGATGAAATCGAGGCTCTGCTTGAGGAAAGAGTCATATGTGTTATTCCAGAAGACGAGAACATGAAAAAAGCTGTAGCTTATGGCAATCCGATAATTCTCAAGTATCCTTTTTCACCTTCTGCAAAGGCTTTTAAAAGGCTAAGCGATTACATCCTTGGCAAGGAAGAGAAGAAGGTTGATATAGTAAGGAGATTTCTCAAAGGTTTATTCGGGAGATAGGAGTTTCATTATCTCCTCTTTTGAAGGCTCCTTTATCTTATATTTCTGTAATAAGAGCTTCTTCTTGTCTATTTCCTCTCTTACACTCTCTTTCAGTATCTGTCTATATTCTTCTGGAATTATAATTGCGTCTTTTTTAAAGACAGCGAAACCCTGCTCCTTTAAAAATTCCTCATCCGCTCTTCCATACCTTTTAATAGTTTCTCTTAACTTTTCCTTCAGGAGCTTTAGCAGAATATGCCTCGTAGCTTGAGAAATAGCTAATGTAAAACCATAGAATTCTATTATACCATTTTCCCATAGGTCAAATATCTCGTATTCATATTCCTTGCCATTTATTTCATCTACATACGCATGAGGTTTTTCAAATACCAGATAAGTTAATATTCTAATCTGCTCAGGTGTTATATAAAAAAAGAAATTCCTCATGTCCTCGATGCCCGGATTTTTATTGGTTATTGATATGATGGAAACTTTAAAGATTTCTCTATTTGAAAGCTCTGTCATTTCAACTCTCTGAAAATTGTTTCCCATTTTTAAAATTCTCTTCATAGCTTCTTTTCCTGTAATCGTATCTCCAAAGTTTGGAACTATTGATAAATTTATAAGCTCCCCCCTAACAAAATACATCGTAATTCTTTTGAATTTAAAGAAAATATTCAACTTAACACTAAGACTTTCCTTTTTAATCTTCTCAATTTTTTCCAACAGCATTTAAGTAAAAG
>CBFDVL010000030.1:0-13071 GCA_965613365.1 uncultured archaeon
GGCGGTGCCACCTAAGCTTGCGGAGAAAATAGCGGAAGTTATAAAAGGATAGAAAAATTTTTACCAAGTTATCCTTTGCTTTTATTTTTAGCCCGCTGACGTTGTGAGCAAAGCTCACAAGGATGAGGCCGGGCATCCTTGCGGGTAACCCCGCCTAAAATTGCCAATAGCATAATAACTCTTTTTATATATCATCGGTCAAATTAAATTAATATGATAATCGCCTATGCCTTTTTCTACACTTATGCAAGCTTTTGGTAGACAAAGAAGAGGAAGAAGCATATGAATGCCGAGAAATCATTTTAACGTGGAGCAATAATTATGCTAGTTGATTAGCGTTGAAATAGTAGAAGCTTTAATGCATACCATAAATATTTTCATTTTTAAATTGAAGTAAAGTTTATCAAAGTTCTCCTTCTAAATACTAAGTGGAATGGAACTAAAGCTCTCATCAAAAGACGTTGAAGCAGTTTTTGAAGAATTATGTGTAACTATGGAAATGAAGGGTCAAACGATTTTGAATCAAGGAGTTATAGAGATAGCAATTTTTAAAGCAAATAAGGAAAAAGACATTTTTTCTCAGGCGGCTGTTGCAATGTATGAAATTGCTCAAGGACACGCTTTTTCTGACGGAAATAAGAGAGCAGCATATCTTGTTGCAAGTTATATATTGTGGGAGAAAGGATATAAAATAAAGGCAAATCCAAATTCTACAATAAAACTTCTTTTGAGAATAGCTCAGAAAAAAGCAAACCTAAGAGAAGTAAAAGAATGGATTAAAAAACATGCAATTAAAGCTTAGCAAGTATTTCAAAAAGCTCCCTTTCCTCAGATATTTTTTCTCTTACAAATTTTTTTATCTTTTCTTTTCTTTCTTTGGTTATGTCTCCATTAGTTGCAGAGAGTATCTCTCTAAATTCTTTAATATTCATCATACTAAACTCCTCTAACTCCTTATTATTACCCTACTTTTTAACAATCTCTAACTATTTAATAATTTCTATACACTCTCGCAAAATAATATCTCTTATCTCAATTTTCCGAAAGAATGAAGAAAATCTGTAACATTTACTGCTCTAGCAATTTTGTTGTTTGCGGTACCCACATAGTTGGCGGAGTAGGCGGTTTTTGTCGTGGAATTTTGATAAGAAATCTTAAAGAAGGCAAAAATATTATTTTTCTTTATATACAAATGGCATAAGTTAATTTGATAGGTGTTGGAAATGAATGGTCATTCAACTATAATCGCCTATCATAATGTTCAAAGTCAGGTGAAACTTGAGGAATTTGCCAGAGTTGCGATAGCATTTAAACCCAAACTTCTTGTAATTTCTCGTGCAATTGGTAGCGCAGCCCAAGGAGGAATACCAAGCATTAGCAGGTTAGCCTTCGAAAGAGATTGCAAGGTTTTGATAGTCAGAGAGTTAGAAGAGGCAATAGAACTTCTTAATCCAGAGGAGGTTTTGATCTTCAGCGATGAAGCAGAGGAAGAATTCAGTGGCGAGGTAAAAGATAATGCGATGCTTGTTTTCTTTGGAGCCTTTCCGATAGAAAAAGAGAAGAAGCTAGGCAAAACCTTTAAAATTTCTCCAAAGGGCATAGGAGAGATAGGCAAACTTGCAATAGCAATGGAAAGAATTAGATGTAGGGTTTCTCATCACTAAAATCTCTTATCTTCGCTTTCTCTCCAGTGATCAAAAGCTTCAAAGCTTCTATCGCTCCTTTTTTATATAAAGGTTTATTGTTGTTCCCACATTGGTAGGAATACGTGCAGTTAGGACAACCGTCTATTCGCTTACACTTGCAAGCTTCCAAAATTTTCAAAGCCCTCTCTGAAGCCTTTTCAAATCTTTTATATAAAAGATTTGAAATACCGTTACCTCCTTCAACACCATCGTAAACAAAGATAACTCCACTTGCCCCCATCGAAATACCTCCTATTTCGTTTGCTCCTCCTCCAATAATCATATTGCTACTCTCTATCAAAGCATGCTCAACCGCATGATAGCTTCCTATAAGTAATTCTTCTTCCAGAGATAGTTCTGGGCAGGAGAAAACAAAACCATTGGTGATAAATGTATATTCAAGCTTTGGAATTTCTTCAACCCTTATCTTCTTGTTTGTTAGAATTTCCTTAACGATGTAGCCATGGACTGTTTCCTTAATCCTAAGCTTGCAATATCGCAAGAGGGTTGAGAATGCCTTTCTCTCTTCATATATTTTAAGAATTTCCGGCTCAGAAAATCTCAAAGGCTCGGTTTTAAGTCCTTCATCCTTAACTTTTTCGAGAATTGCTTCTCTGAAATTAAAGCTCTTAGATAAGTAGGTTTCTCCGGCATGTAAATAAATAGCTCCGGGATAAAGCTCCCTCAGAGCCATTGGCATACTTCTTTCTCCTATTATTCTACGAGTTCTCGCTTCTCTTATTTTCACGTTTTTTCCTATTCCACGAATGCTGAAATTTTTTATAACTTCCAAAGCCTTTTTTCTCGCAACCAGGCCACGAGAAGTTTTCATAGCTAAACCTTCTTCCACAAGTCTTTTCTTTATCTCATTGAATTCTTTGAATTCTTCTTCTGCCAGAGGTTTATCTAAGCAAGCAGAAAGCAATTGGTAATACGCTATAACTTCATTCTTAGGTTCGATGTACGCTGGCTCTATATCTGTAAAGTAGTCGGAGGGATTTTCTTTATAGTAGTTGCTTATTGGGTCGTTGTTTCTTAGAATCAAAATACCTATGCTCTCTTGACCTTTTCTTCCAGCTCTTCCAAGCCTCTGTAGCAGTCTAGTGTAGCTCACGAGCAAAGAAATAACAACATCCACGCTACCAATGTCTATTCCAAGCTCAAGAGTAGGAGTAGAGATAAGATATCTTATTTTCCCTGAGCGAAAACTATCTTCCATGGCATGCCTTGTTTGCCTTGTGAGTCCTGCTCTGTGTATTCCTACACTTAACTTTGCTTTCTTCGCAAGCTTGTATAAAACCTCTGCATCCTTATGGGTATTAACAAAAATCAAAGATTTTTGTTTTAATTTGCGCAATAGCTTTAAAATCGTTGCATAGTAGCTTGCATGTGGATAAACTATCAAGAAATGTATACTCGCTCGTCTTCCTTTTTCTTCTATGACCTCAATGCTTTCGTTGAATAAAAGCTTAGCAAACTCCTTCGCATTTCCTATGGTTGCAGATGCACCAATTATTTGAAAATCTGAAAATCTCTTTAACCTGCGAATAATAAAATGAACATTGGTTCCAAAAGCTCCGGTATATTCATGTACCTCATCGAGGACAAGAAACTTTATTCCTCTTATCAGATAGGAAAATGGGGTTCTGTGCATTAAGTGCAAGTGAAGCATATCTGGGTTTGTTATAACAACGTCTGGCGGGTTATCAAGTATTCTCTCTCTTTCCTTTTTTGAAGTATCTCCATCATAGACCGCAAAGCTTATCCCTGTAATTTTTTCAAGTTCTTTAAATTTTTTCAATTGATCTCTTGCGAGAGCTTTAGTGGGATAAACAAATAAAGCCTTTACACCTTTTCTATTATCTTCCAGAATTTTCTGGATAACTGGCAAAACAAAGGCCTCTGTTTTTCCACTTGCAGTTGGAGCTACAATAACAACGTTTTTTCCTTTTAAAATCGATATTATAGATTTTAGTTGAAACTCATATAGCTTTATGCCTTTTTTGCTTAGATACCTCATAATTTTTTGGTCAAGCTTTGGTTTTTCGCTAGCCCTTTTCAGCTCGGTTTCTTTAAGAAATCTATAATCAACGAAAAAATCCACAACATACTCTTTCAAAAAGTCTGGAGTATCAACTTTAAACTTCTTAAAAAACTCTTCGTAGGCTTTTTCTTCATTTTCAGATTTTGTTTTATATCTTATGCCACATCTAAGGCAGATTATTCCAAAGCCTTCCTTAGCTTTCGTTATTAAAACATCGTTTTTACACCTTGGGCAAAGCCTTTTTTCAATCAACAAATATTACCTCTATTCCAATTTTTTCAGCTATTTTATGTTGTTTTTTGTCACTTGTTAGAAGTTTATGATATTTTTTAGATTGAGTAATATAAAGAGAGTCATATATGGAAATTCTTTCCTCAATGGAAATTTTTTGGGCATCTTTGAGATAAATAAGTAGAGACTCAAATGTTACAACTTCTTTTATTGTATCTAAAACTTTAAACATTAAAAAAGCATTTTCTAAGTTAACCTTTTTGTGGATAATGTGATGTTTCCATATAGCATTAGCTACTTCTGCTAAGGCTAAATCAAGAGAGTAAGAATCCTCTTCTAAATGTTCTCTTACTATATTCCAGTTTTCTTCCTTTAGTACGTATTTTGCAAGAGAAGAAGCATCAATAACTATCACGGTTTTCCCTCACATATTTAACTGCCGTATCCTTTGGTGATGTTGGAAGATTTCCAAGAAGCTCATCTATTTCCTTTAATTTTTTCTTTCTTTTATGCTCTTTCACCTTAATTTCAATGAATTTTCTTATCTCCTCACTCCAGTTTATGTTTGTTTCTTTCATCTGTTCTTTCAGTGCTTTTGGAATTCTGAAACTGACAACTTCGTTTACACTCATGATTACAAATTTGTATTACATATATATAAACATTACTTATGAAACAACATGCAGAACTGCACGCTTGCAAGCTTTTAGGCAATCTCCACATCTTATGCACTCATAGGTATTAACTTCTCCACATTTTATTGCTTGCATTCCACATACATTGTCGCACAAAGCACAGCTAACACATCTTTCCTTGTTATACTCTATTCTAAACCAAGAAATTCTTGAGAGCATAGCAAAGATAGCTCCCAATGGACAGGCATATTTACACCATGGGCGATATATTATTAAGGAAGCTATGGTAAGAGCAATAAGCAGAGCTATCGTTATCGAAGAACCTTGGGATCTAAATAGATATTTAAACGGGTCATACTCCTCTCCAACCACCTCTTGCAAATAAAGAGCAGAAATCAACAACACAATAAGGAAGAGATACTTAAGATATCTTGCCTTTTTATCTATTTTTTCTGGTATTTTGAGCTTTTTCTTTGTTATCAAGCTTAGAAATTCCTGATAGGCACCATAAGGACAAACGAATCCACAGTAAATCCTTCCAAAGGCTAATGTGAAGAGTATAGGAACAAAAAATAGCAACCCCCATTCTGGAAAATGACCCTTTATTAGCTCCTGAAATCTAAGTAGAAATCTCTGAGGAGAGCCTACGGTGCAGAGGTGAGCTTCACGGAGATAAAAACCATAGAGGAAGAATATCCCCAAGGTTAGGTACTTCAACTTAAACTTTCTTTTAAAGAAAGCAAAGGTTGCTATTGAAAGCAAAGCCGATACCAAGAGAACATCAAAGTAATTAGCATGAGCATTAGCAATGCTTCTTGGGAGACTTTCAATTTTTTTAGTTGGAGATACCTTTGCTCTTGTAGCAGCTTCTTTAACGTCAAAGGGTCTTATTCCATATTTTTTGAGGTCTCTTACTCTAGTATCTTCAGATACGGCAACTCCAAGCTCAGAGATAAGATCTTTGGTGTCTATACCATAAAGTTTTGCAACTTCTTTCAGGGTCATGGATTGAAGCTCTCTACCAGAAATATGTGGAAGCTCCTCTTTCTTTTCTTCCGATTTTGAATTGGAAGAAAAGAAGGATATATCCCTAACTATAGCACCGTATTTTGGGCAGGGTCTTATTATCCTAAGCTTGGCATTCTTGCTTAGAATTTTTGCCTTTAGCGTTTTTTGATAGGTATATTCCTCAATTTTTTCCCAGGGAGTTTCTGAGATTTTTTCAAGGTCATAAAGCTCTATCTTTGTATCTTCTATTGTGATCTTGCAATTTTCTTTGCAGATTTGATGAATCGTGATGGTGAAGGTTATCTCATCGCCTATCTCGCCTTTGATAAATTTTGGCTCTACTTCTATTTCCTCTTCAGGAGTTATGGAATATACAATAGTGGGGAATAGCAAAAAAATGAGCAATAAAATAGAACATCCTTTCATATCAACCACTACTCATTTCCTGAGCTTTTCATATGCAATCTCAGCAGCCTTTCTGCCAGACATTAGCATAGCACCAAAGGTAGGACCCATTCTTGGAAGACCATGCACGGTAGAAACAGCCATGCCGGTAGCTATTAACCCAGGAAAAACCTCTCCGGTTTTCTCAACCAAGGCATCCTCGCTCTTCTCTATCCACATCGCCCCATAACCTGAAATAGTTATTAAACCTCGCTTAACTAAATGAGCTATAACCTCTGCATCATGTCCCGTTGCATCTATTGTAATCTCTGATTCGATTGCAATAGGGTCTAAGCAAGCAATAGGCTTTGGAAGAAAGTCGATGGCTGAGAAGTTTATAACCACTCCACAAACCTTATTTTTTTTGAGAATTACATCTTCAACCTTGGTTAAGCTAAGTATCTTAGCTCCGGCCTCGCATGCTTTTGTTATAAGCTTTGCACATGCATAGGGAGCACTGGCGATGAAAAGGTTATCATTATACTTCTCATACTTTATTCCAAGTTCCTCGAGGATTTTTTCACTGGGCTTTCTAAAAGTAGCAAAATTCATGAAGTATCCCCCTCCCCAAAAACCTCCACCCAAGTAATTATTTTTCTCTATAACGAGAGTTTTAACTTTTTTTCTCGCAAGCTCATAACCAGCAAGCAATCCGCTTGGACCCGAGCCTACTATGACAACCTCGCATTCTACAACGTCTAAAAGCTCTTCCGAGAACCTTTTAACAATAGCCCTTGAAACATCTTTCTCCCCAACTTTACTGAAAATCATTTTCTGCCTCCTCTATCAATAAAAGGATTTTTTTTACTAAACTATAAGCATCTTCACCAAATAAAACAATAATGTCTTCCTTTCCAACGGCTCCAAAACTATAGATTGCATCTAACTTTTTCTCCTTCTTCAAAGCTTCCCTGACCTTCCACTGGGTAGAGAGGTTTTCCTTCTTTGAAACTTCCTTTGGCTCTTTGCTTCTGTCGATCTCAACAAGCTTTATCTTACTCTTTAAATATTTTGCAAACTCTTTATCCCCTTTAATATTTATTGCAGCTCTCTTTCCTGGATTCTCCTTTATCATCTCAATTATAGCTCTTGCCAAGTGCGAAGAAGCTCCAAACTTGGGATAACCACAAGCTTTAGGCTTATTATTAACTACAGTAATTCTCCCTTCAATAGCTGCAACTTCTTTACAAGAAGTTGCGTTAGGTAAGGCATAGGCTATGTTTGTTCTTACCTCTGGGATATACTTACAAAAAATCTCACTATCCTCAATAAGCCCTATAGCTCTAACAAGGTTTCCAAGTATATTATCTTTATCGTGCATAAGAAAAGTAGATAAATGTTAAATAGAAATACTTTATCCTTCAGATATATGGAGGTTAAACAATGGTTGAAGTTTCAATAGACCAAAGCTTATGGGAAGAGTTTAAAAAAGCGGTTGGCGAAGAAAAAGCTTCAGAAACTATGGAGAAGCTTATGAAAGATTACCTCAATAAAAAAATTATTACAATCGAGAAAATCTCGGATTGGCTTGGAACTAAACCTTTCATAATCAAGCATGCAAAAGCCTTAGATGTAAAGCTTGAGTATGAGCAGTTTGGAATTGTTGGCTTACTTCTTGAAGAAGACACCTACGAAGAAACTAAGAGTTATCTCCTAGAAAATAAAGAAGAGCTTGAGTCTTTACTTGGAATAGCAAAGAGCGAAAAAGGCGAAGTAGGCATATGGTTATTAAAGCTCGCTGGCTGGTTTGGACCTTTTGGTGGAGTAATAGTCGAAGGAGAGCCAAGAAAGTATATAGAGCCTAATTTTCTGGTAGGTGTTGTGAATAAACGCATTGGCATAGAAGATCCCTTTGCTCAATTTTTGTCTATTAAAGATGTTCAAACATGGCTTTCCAAGCTAAGAGAGATAATAAAAGAAGGATACATAGAAAGCATGGTCATGGTGGGATTAAAGCCAAGAAGAACTTCAATAGTAATCAAAGACAAAGAGAAAGCCTTAAGGTTATGTGATATAATAATGGAACTTTTGAGAACCTATGAAAGCTAATAAAACGGAAAGCGTTTTGATAGTTGTTGATATTCAAGAGAGACTTTCGCCTCATATTAAGGGAATAAATGAAATAATCTCAAATGCAAAAAAACTTATTAAAGCTTGCCAAATCTTTGGCATACCTATAATAGTTACCGAGCAGATGAAGCTTGGAAGCACCGTTAAAGAACTAAGAGAATTAATGAACATTAAACCAATAGAGAAGACATCCTTTAGTTGCGCCAAAGAAAAAGCTTTTCTCGAGGAACTTGAGAAAATTAAAAGAAAAAAATGCATTATTCTTGGGATAGAGGCACATATATGCATTTGTCAAACAGCTTTAGATTTAATTTCTTTGGGTTATGAAGTACATATCGTTATAGATGCGATAGGTTCAAGAAAAGAAATCGATAAAGAGGTTGCGATAGAAAAAATGCTTAGAGCAGGAGCCATTCCAACGACCGCAGAGATAGTAATGTATGAGCTCTTGAAAGATGCAAGAGCAGAGGAATTTAAGGATATTCTGAGCATAGTGAAGGAATGAACCATGAAAATTAAATCAGAATGCATACCATGCTTAATAGATAGAGCGAAGTTTGAGGCAGATATAATATTCGAAACAGAAGAAGAGAAATTAAAAGCTTTGGTAGAGATAATGCGGAGAATATCAGAGAACCTAAGCGAGAATTCTGTTCCAGCGGTTCTCGGAACAATAAGAGAAAGAATTTTGATGGAGCTTAGTGGAAAAAAAGACCCTTACAAAGAACTCAAGGAAATAGATATAAAAGCAGCAAAAGAAATTCTCGGCGTAGCGAAGAGCTTCTACGAGGAAAAGCAGAGCTTAGAAGCGCTTCTTAGAATAGCAACGACGAGCAATTCCATGGAGTATGGGGTCAGAGGACATGAATTTAACGCAGCCGAGTTTAAACAACAGTTTAAAACCATACTCAACGAAAATCTTGTTGGAAACTTAGATGAGGTAGAGAAGGCATTTTCAAAATATAACAAAATATTATATCTCCTTGACAATGCTGGAGAAGCGATTTTTGATGTTTTCATAGCAGAGGAGTTAAAAAAGCTCGGCAAAGAGGTTATCCTCTCTCCTAAGAGTAAGCCTATAATAAATGACATTACCGCAAGCGAACTTAGAGAGTTCGCTGAAGGATTTGAGATTATACCTTCGGGGCCTTGCATAGGCGTTATTCTAGAGGAAGTTGAAGAGGAGTTTAAGAAACTTCTTTTTAACAAAGAATACCTTATATTTGCAAAGGGCATGGGACATTATGAAACAATCTCGGAGTTTCATGACAAACTTAAAGGAAGAATAATCCATGTTTTTAGAGCGAAATGTGAGAGTGTTTCTAAGGAGATAGGGGTTAAAAGAGGAAGTTTGGTGGTTAAGCTTGTGGTTTAATCACTCCTTATAACAATTAAAATTCCCAAAATCGCTATCGTCGAGCCAATATAAAACTCTACGCCGGCGGTTTCTCTGAGAAATATTATTGATAATGCAATTGTAAAGATGGGGCTGAGAGAAAAGATAACTCCAGAGAGCGTGGGGGAAGTTCTTTTTATACCTTCGAAATATAGTAGATAAGCAAGAAATGTGTGGAGAAAACCCATCAAACAAGCGATGCCGAAGGCTTTAAAATTTAAAGCCAACTTAAATATAAAATTAAAAGGAACGAAGACAATAAAAGAAAACAGGAATAGAAATAAAAGGCTATTTAGCGGTGAGATTCTTCTCAGTGTTCTGCTACTCTGCACCGTAAAAAATCCCCAGCTCAAGGCTGCAAGAACCTCAAGGGTATCACCAAGAAGATTGCTTTTTATTCCAACATGAGAATAAAAAATTAGTGCAGAGCCAAAGACACATATTAGTACGCCAGTAACCTTTTTCAAACTTATTTTCTCCTCCTTCATTAAAAAAGCAAAAACAACTACAAATATGGGAGCCATGCTTTCAAGAACCTGAGCCGCTGAGGCAGAAGTATAAAACACACCAACATGATAAAAGAAATAGTTTGCAGACAGCCCAAAAACAGAAAGATATGTCAAATTTCTCAAATTTAATCTAATCTCATTAATCTCCGGTCTTTTCCAGAGTATTAAGGATAAAGCGCCAAATAAAAACCTTATCTCTATCAGAGAAATGGGATGCATGCCCAAGGAATACACTACCTTTGAAAATATTGGGGTGGTGCTCCATATCAATGCAGCAAGTATAAGGCAAAGTAAGCCCATAAACATCATAAATACTTTTCCAGGGCTCTCACTAACTTTATATATTTTGCTTGGCAGAATAACCATGATGAGCTTTGAAGACATGGTTAAAAGAATCTCTGGAGAAACGGGGATAGACGAAAAGGAAATACTTGAAAAAATAAAGGAAAAGCAAAGAGAGCTTGGCAAGCTTATAACCCCCGAAGGCGCAGTTCACATCGTTGCTAATGAACTTGGAATCAACCTTTTTGAAGGATTATCAAAGGCACCTGAGCTTAAAATAGAGAATATAATTCCAGGAATGCTAAACGTTGACGTTGTGGGAAGAGTTTTGAGAATTTTTCCACCAAAAGAATTTCAAAGAGAGAATAACACCACAAGCAAAGTATGCTCCTTAATTCTTGGAGACGATACCTCTACTATAAGAACCGTATTCTGGGGAAAAAGCGTTGATATGATTGAAAAAGGCGATATAGAGGAAGGAGATGTTCTGAGGATAAAGCGTGGCTATACCAAGGAAAATTTGAATGGCGAAGCTGAGCTTCACATAGGGAATAGAACAAGAATAATAGTAAATCCAAAGGACGTTGATAAAGAAAACTTCCCATCGCCATGGGAGAACAGAAAAAAAATCTCGGAACTCGAAGATGGCATGCCGAGCGTAGATGTAGTTTGTAAGGTTTTGAGGATATATGAGCCGAGGGAATTTGAGAGAGAAGACAAGGGCAAGGGCAGAGTTGTGAATATCCTCGTGGGAGACGAAACTGGCAAAGCGAGAGTTGTGCTGTGGGACGAGGATGTAAATCTTATAGATAGAATAAAAGAAGGCGACATAATCAAGATTAGAAAGGGTTATGTGAAGCTTAGATTTAGTGAACCTGAGATAAACGTTGGTAAATATGGCAAAGTAATTCTAAATCCTGAGGAAAAAGTTGAAGTTAAAGATATAGAGAAAAAGATAGAAAGAAAGGAAATAAAAGACCTAAAGCAAGGGGAAACCGCAGAAATAAGAGCCGCAATAGTTGAAATCTATGAGAATTTTAAGGTTTTTGACCGCGAAAATGGAAGAAAAGGCGTGGTTATAAATGCAGTAGTAGATGATGGCACAGGGAATATAAGAGCTGCATTTTATGATAAAATGGCAGAGGTATTGCTCAACATACCTCTAGAGAGACTTCTAAATGAGGATGTATCAAAGGAAGTAGAGGAAAGAAAAAAAGAAATCCTTGGCAGAGAGGTTGTAATCTTAGCCAACGTTAAATATAGCGAATTTTCTGGAAGAGAGGAGCTTGTAATAAATGACATCAATCTAACTCCTGACCCGAGAGAAGAGGTTAGAATGCTTTTAAGAAAGATTAAAGATTAAAGGTGTTGAAAATGGATATAGAAGAGCTTAAAGGAGTTGGAAGCGCAACCGCCGAAAAGCTTAGAGAAGCTGGATTTAGAACGGTTGAAGCTATAGCTGTAGCCAGCCCCTTAGAGCTTAAGGAAATCGCTGGAATAGGTGAAGGAGCTGCTATAAGAATAATAAACGCTGCAAGAGAAGCCCTGAACATGGGTTTTATGACGGGAGTAGAGGTTCTTGAGAAAAGAAAAACGATGAAAAAAATTACTACTGGAAGCAAAGAACTTGATAATCTTCTTGGAGGAGGTGTAGAAACTCAGGCGATAACAGAGCTTTTTGGAGAATTCGGCTCTGGCAAAACTCAAATCTGCCATCAACTTGCTGTTAATATTCAATTGCCAGAGGATAAAGGTGGTATAGGAAAAACCGCCATATACATAGATACAGAGAATACCTTTAGACCCGAGAGAATAATTCAGATGGCGCAAGCTTATGATTTAGAACCAGAGAAAGTACTAGAGAATATTATTGTAGCAAGAGCATATAATAGCGACCACCAAATGTTAATAGTTGAAAAAAGTGAAGAAATAATAAAGGAAAGAAACGTTGGACTAATAGTTGTTGACTCTCTTACTTCGCACTTCAGGTCGGATTACTCAGGTAGAGGAATGCTCGCAGATAGGCAGCAAAAACTTAATAGGCATATGCATACATTGCAGAGAATGGCAGATATTTATAACCTTGCCGTCGTGGTTACAAATCAAGTAATGGCAAGACCAGACTTCTTTTTCGGCGATCCAACAGCGCCAATAGGCGGGCATATAGTGGGGCACTGCTCCACATTCAGAGTTTATTTAAGAAAATCTAAGGGAGGCAAGAGAGTAGCAAGGTTAATAGACTCTCCAAGCTTACCCGAAGGCGAGGCTATATTCACCGTGCTAGCCGAGGGTATAAGAGATTGAGCAGAATAAAAGCAATAGCTATAGATATTGATGGCACGCTAACAGATGATAAAAGAAGATTGGATTTAAAAGCGGTTGCCAAGCTCAGAGAAATAGAGGCTTTAGGAATACCGGTTATTTTAGCTACTGGAAATATATTATGCTTAACAGAATACTCTTCTGTATTATTAGGAACTTCTGGTTGCCTAATAGCTGAGAACGGTGGCGTAATAAAGGATGTTTACAAAAATAAGGTTATTTATCTTGCAGATATAAAAAAAGTTGAAGAAGCCTTTGAATATCTGAGAAAAAAACTTCCGGTAAGGAAAGTGAGTAAATCAGAGCTGAGGAAAACCGAGATTGCGATTTATCGAGATTTTTCTACCGAAAAAATTAGAGAAATTTTGAAAGATTTTGAGGATATCGAAGTCGTTGACACCAAGTTTGCGACTGTCTCTTATACACATCTCCGAGCCCACGAGAC
>CBFDVL010000031.1:0-12683 GCA_965613365.1 uncultured archaeon
TTATCTCTTCGACATCGTCATCTAAAAAAATTGCGCAAGTTCCTTTTTTTCAATTCTGTCTAAAAAATTAAGAAATTTTTCTCTGCTTTTATCTGCTAATGCCCCAACAACATCTTCTTCTATTTCTTTTTTATTTTTTTCTTCTGAAAGTAGAGAGTTGAGGTCTACCATCCGATCATCTAAATACTTACTTACTATAAAGTTTAAAAATAAAAAAGAGTGTTATTTTAGGTGGTCAGATTTGTCTCCATCCCCACTTCCACTTGTACTTCCTGCACCAGCTCCTGATTCGACTCTTGACCAACCTTTGCTTTCACCTGCTGATTTTTCTTCTTTTCCTCCGTCTTGTTCTCTACCTGCTGAAACCCTTCCTGCTTGCCTACTTTTTTTTTAATCTGTATCTGTTTCTGTATCCTCAGCTTCATCTCTTCTACTCCAAATTTCTCTGCATCCTCACAGATCTCTTCTTTAACTTCCTCTATTCCCTTTGTTTTTATTCTCTCTTCCCATTTGTATATCTCTTTTCCAAAGTTACCAACAGTAATGCCGCTTGCGATTTTTATTGCGCTCTCTGCATTTTCTTTTGCTGCTATTGCCAAGCCAAAAGCTTTTCCATACTTACCTTCTTCGAACGCTGTCTCTGCCTTCTCTAAGTGGTACTTTGCTACCACGATTAACCTAGTAGCTGCCGCACTCTTTGCATCGGTTATGTTTTCAACGGTTTCTTCAGCTTCTGCTATAACTCCCTTTGCTTTATCTATGGCTTCCTGTGCTCTTTCCTGCCAATCAGCTTTTATATCCTCTACCTCTTTTACTCTGACCTTCAATTTTAGATGAATCTTAGTTTTATTCATATTAGGAGCTTCTATCACCACTGTTTTGTTCACATTTAACTCATCTAAGACTTCCTCTACTTCCTCTGGAACCTCATCAGTCTTTATAAACACTACTGGACACTTTTTAACTTTCGCTCTTTCCATTGCATCTTTTATACCTGCGAAGTCGTGCCCCTCTGCTACAGTTATCTCTGCACACTTTATGTTTCTCTTCTTCCACTCCTTGGCAACAAGTGCTGAGGTTTCATATCTATCCTTACCAGCAAACCTCTTTACAGTTATCTTTATTTTTTCCTCAACGTCCGGCACCGCAACCTCTCCACCTATAACATAAACCTCAGTTGCACCACTCACTTCAATCTCTGCAATCGCATCGTCGCTTAAAGTTCCCCATGGAGTAACTATCACCTTAGCTCCTATAGTCTCTGCTAGAACATTGGCCACCGCCAAGTCTGCCTCATTGTCCGAGGTTAATATCACTATTGTAGTGGATGCATGTACCGAGGCGCAGAGTAATAGCAAACCAAGCGTTGTTGCCAGAATTTTGAATTTCATTTTCATTTTTCATCACCTCATCTAAAAATATGTCATAAGACGTAGATAAAATATCCTGAAATACGGTTTCCATATATAGTAAAAATAAAGGTGAATTAAGGTTATTTACATTAATTAAATGACATAAACGTTTATATTTGTAACTTAACTTCGCCACCTTAATATTTTTGGGGGAGGAGACATAACGTCTCCTCCATGAAAGCAAAAACAATTCCTCTAGGTGGTATAACTTTAATAGATAAAGTAGAAAAAGATTTCGGCCTCATCTCCGAGGTCTTCTCCTGCATAAGCAATAAAGCGAAGGACCTCGAAGCAAGGGTAAAGCTCTTGCTTTACAACCGTTTAACGCAAGCCGTCTCTGTCCACCGAATTTTAGAAACCTACCCTGAAGAAGTCTTTGAAATATTAAAGTTCAGAAGAAAGCCATCCGAGCGATCTTTATACAGGACGCTTGAGATCATGGGAAAATGCTTGCCAATCCTTTTAGAGAGGTACCAGAAGGTTTTAAAGGAGCATGGTTTAATAGCAAGCGAACAAATCTTCGACATAACCTCAACTTATTTCGAAGGGGAGAAGGCAGCACTTGCCAGGCACGGTTACTCAAGAGGCAGAAGACCTGACAAAAAGCAAGTCACGATTGGAGTAGCTTGGGAATAAACGAGGTTCCCTGTGCGGTAACCGTGCAGAAGGGTAATTCAGACAAAAGCACTTCAAATACTTGTTAAGCGTCGCTGGCAGAGTGCTTGAGAAAGGTAGCCTTTTGATCTTCGACGCCGGAGCAAACTCCAAAGCAAACAAGGAGAGGGTTGTCAGATCAGGCTTCAACTAAGAGTTGGGGAACTTAGGTAGGTTAAACTATAAAAAACTATTACTATCGAAATGGCGAAGTTAAGTTGATATTCCAGAGCCTTAGGGTAGGGATAACTAGGTGGTGGCACCACCCATCGGTTGTTAAAGTGCAACTGAGAACCTCACATGCTTCAGCGTGAGAGGATGTCAGAAAAAACTCACATACTCACTCATATCTTAATGCTTCAACAGGCTGCAATTTTGCTGCCTTTCTAGCTGGTAATAAACCAGCAAGCATTCCTATTAGAAGAGAGAAAATAAGAGCAAATATTATTAAAGAAAAAGGAATCACCGTGGTTGTAATAGGTCTTCTTCCCATAAATCTGATTCCCATCTCACTTATAACTCCAGAAGCCATCATACCAAATAGAATTCCTAGAACTCCACCTATGAAACCCATCAAGCCTGCTTCTAATAGAAAAATTTTCATCACGTCCTTATCGGTAGCACCAAGAGCTTTAAGAATGCCTATTTGCCTAGTTCTCTCCATAACCGACATGAACATGGTATTAGCTATTCCAATTCCTCCTACTAGGAGAGAAACAGCAGCAATTCCTGCCAAATATAATGTCAGCGTATGAGTGATCTCTTTCACCCTTGCCTGAATTCCTAAAGGTGTGCTAATTGTGAAATCCTTCTTATCAGCGGAAATCTGATGACTTATAAGCAATTTTTCCTCGATCTTTTTTGATATCTCGGTGATGTTTGCGTTTTCTTCAACTTGCACTACAATTGATGTGAATTGGTCATGTTCAACATCTCTCATGACTTCTCTAGCCGCATCTGTGGGAATGAAAATTACCAGATCTTCACGCCAATTAACACTTGGTCCAAGGATTCCGACAACCTTAAATTTTAATCCACCTATATTTATCTGTCTATTTAGCTCAATTGGCTGTTTAAACAGCCCATTCGCAACACGATTTCCAATAACTGCTACATGCTTATCTCCAGGTTTCAAAAACCTTCCAGAAACAAGTTCAGTAGTAGTCATATATCTCCAAACCTTTGGATCTACTCCTCTCAATTCTATACGCGCTGTCTCTGCAAGATAGGTAATATCCACTTTTTTTGAGACCATACCATTCACATATTTCACTCCTGGAATAGTTTTTAGAATGGTTAGGTCTTTTTCTGTGAGATTTCCGCTCCTCACACCTACATTAGGAGACCTTAGTCTACTGGGCCTTACCATTCTGCCCCTTGCACCACTATACCCCGGAGTGATGGTTATAGTATCTGCACCGAGCTTACTGAACTGTTCGGTTATGCTTTTTTGCATTCCCTCTCCTATAGAAACAATCGCTACGACTGCTGTTACCCCAATTACTATCCCTAATACTGTAAGCCAGCTTCTTAGCCCCCGGTTCATCAAATGGCTTATTACGAGCCTTAAAATGTCGGAGAATCTCAACCTTCTTTCCCTCTTTTGGCTTTCCAAGCGAAGAAAATAGATGCTAGAATTATTAGCCCTATTATGCCTGCAAGAATGTACTTCTTACCACTCGATTCTCTTGAATCTCTTCCAGCTTTTATTGGCTTTTCTTTGAATGCCTCTACAGGAACATCTACCTCCTTTTGGAGAGTCTTCCTATTTCCGGTGGTATCTGTGTAGGATACCTCTACCATTAGCTTTCCTTCATGCTTTTTTATAAGCATGAAGGTCGTGACTGAATAATCGCCAGGCTCAAGATTTCCCACAAAGGCTTCTGCTGAGCCTATAACAGAAAAAGAGGATTGTTGAGGTATTCTAACAGAAACTGCTGAGGCAGGATTTACTCCAACGTTAGCTATCGAAAGAGAAACTTGAGAACCTGAGACTTCTTGCACGCTTACATCAAAATCCGTTGTCCCTTCTATTAGTATTCCAACAGTAGACTCTAAACTTTTCTTAGTACCTGTTTGGTCGTAGTAATTTGTCTTAATATCAAGAGAATAGACACCCGGAGCCGCTTCTGGGCTAATAGCTATATTTATAGGAATTTTCTTTTCCTCCCTGCCCTTAAGAGAGGATATTGATATTATATTGTCAGAACCCAAGGGCAATATTATATCTTCACTCGCCTGCCAAGATAGCATAATGTTGTTTATGGTCGAACTCCCAGTATTTTTTAAAGTAATCATCATTATGCTTTTCTCACCCGGTTTAAAAGAGGAAGGCTCTACCGATTCTATCCTCAGAGAAGTAGGTGCCTGTACTTCAATTAACACATATTCTGTTATAACCTCTTCTCTATTTCCAGCGAAATATTTGTTTATGCTGAACATCGCAGCATAGGTGCCAGAAGAAGTACCAGGGGGAACATTGAATTTATATATAGTTGAAGTGCTTCCTCCAGCCTTTACTCCTCCAAGATATCTTGGATTGAAGTCCTGATAATTGACCTGTAAAGGTTTATCAACAGATTTCAACTTAACATAAACATCAGAAAGGTCAGCAGTTCCTTCATTACTAATTATTATTTTGATAAAGCCTTCATTTCCTGGTGTGAGCTGAGAGGGTGTTATCTCACTACTCACCTTAAGAATAATCTCATTTGTTGTTCCTTCTGCCAGTCCTAAAAATATGCTAAATAATATTATTATCAAAATTAATAACATTTTGCCCTTCATATTATTTCCTCTATTAGCCCATCTTTCATTTTAACTATTTTATTAAAAATTCCAGATTTAATTATACTTTCTTCATGCGTAACGATAACAATGGTTCTTCCTTCCTCATTTAGTTCTTTGAATATCTCCATTATTTCCTCTCCAGCTTTTGAATCCACATTACCAGTTGGTTCATCTGCAAGTATTAATGCTGGATCATTTGCGAGGGCACGGGCAATGGCTACTCTTTGTCTCTCTCCTCCAGAAAGCTGTGAGGGAAGATGGTATAGCCTATTTCCTAAGCCAACGGATTCAAGGAGCTCTTCGGCTTTTTTTCTTCGCTTTTCCTTGTCCACCTTCATTATCATCATAGGTAATTCCACGTTCTCTAAAGCATTCAAGGTTGGATAAAGATTATAAAACTGGAATACAAAGCCTATTTTTCTTCCTCTGATCTTTGCTAATTGGGAGCTATTTAGCTCAGAGATATCTATGCTGTCTAAGAAAACCTTGCCAGAGGTTGGTTTATCCAAGCAACCGATGATATGGAGGAGGGTGCTTTTTCCGGAACCAGAAGGACCTGCTATGCACACAAATTCCTCTTTTTTGATGGAAAGGTCTATCCTTCTCAAAGCAAAAACTCTAACCTCTCCCATTCGATAGACTTTGGTTACCTTTTCTAGACGGACGACAGGCTTCTTCATTTATGAAGCATTTTCAAGCATTCTTTGTTTAGGACGTTTTTCTTTGTGTCTCTGTATTTTTTTGCCCATTTTATGTGGTTTCTTCATGGTGAGTAACAGTTTATAGCTTTCTTCATTTATCGTTAATGTACCGACTCCAACTCTTGCACTCTCGTACTTTTCGACGTCTATCGTTATATGTCCAACTGCTTCGCTTGATGTTGCGTTTTCTTGTGGTTTCCCAAATATCTCTGCATCTAGGTATGTTTCGTTGGCTTCTATATTTCTGAGCATATATTTTTTTCCAGCGAAAACCAGTCTTCCTCTGTAGTCTAAGGAAGCATTTTCAAGCTCTTCTAGTAACCCTTGTAAGTTGTTTTCTTCTAGGTATTTTTTTGCCCATCCCGGAAGTATATTTTTCTTTTTCACAACACTTACAAATACGACATGGTATTCATCACCTGTTATTGCAAAGCCGTCTCCAACAATGATTGGCTTAATATGAGGATGCCTTGGCTTAAATTTTTCAAACTTTGCAAAAGGCTGGGCTGTAGCTACTCCTGCTACTAAAAGAAACACAAACCCAATACATGCAATTTTTTTATAATCCGTTTCTATCATTTCTATCACCAATTTTCCCTAGTCTTGAACAATATAAATTTCTTATTCGGAACTTTTTTTGGATAAATGTTCATTTCCTGATAAAAACCATTCAGAAAGTTCAATAATGTTCGTTTTCCCATATTTCCTCTTATTTATTATCCTTTTTCTCTCAAGAGAGCGAAGAATCATTGTTAGAGAAGATTTTGGAATTCCTGTCTCTATTCGAAGCTTGTTTTGTTTAAGCTTTCCTCCAGTTCTTATTAATGCTTGAACGATAATTCTCTCTTTCTCTGATAAAGTTTCGATAACTTTTTCCATCTCAGGGGTTATGGTAATCCCAGCTTTTTCTTTGGGTTCTTTTCTTGAGAAAATTTTCCAGATAATCAAAATCATAGCGATAATTAAGGGTAACAAGAGTATCAGTCTGCGGTCGAAGCTTTTTTCCATATCTAACTTATAGTAAACGCAAATCTCCGGAGCATAAACATCGAAGCCTATCGCTTCAACTGTAAGATATTCTCCTTTGGAAGAAATCTCGTAGGATAAGTCGGGAGAGCACGTGACCTTGGTTATCGTAGAAGTCTTAGGCAAATATATGGTGACATCATATTCAGAAAAGGAGTCTTTCAAGGAAATGTTCACGAGCCAAATTTCTCTGGATTTATAGGTTAGTAGGGGTGTAATGGTATAGAGCTGGTTTTCATCTTCATCAAAGAGATATTCTGAGCCTTTAAGGAAATCAAGATAGGCCAAGGATTCATTGCTTACATAACCTGCGACTAATGCTTCTCCACTCTTATCTATATAAATATCTAAGTAAAGCATGTTTGTATAGTTAGCTTCATATTCCTGAGAAATGACCGTATTTAAGTTAAGAATAATTGTAATGCAGAGCAAGATTACAAAACTTCTGCAAGCTTTGTCCATGTTCCGATCTCCAGAAAGCTTCCCTTCACATTGCTCTCCATTTCCTCAAACATTTTATAGGGGACAGCAAAAGTAAAAATGTTATCACCAAGTTGTTTTCTAACATTAAGTCTCGCATCTAAATCTGTTAACCCAATAATGGCTCTTGGATTTTTTGATTTCGCTTCTCTGTAAGCAAATATTCCAATCTGATGACATCCAGCACCCATCGGAGCAAAAACATTATCTATGTTCTCCCTAGCGTAATTTGCTAGAAATATCAGAGCAGAAAGTTGGTGCGGATTTGCCACGAAAACTACAACTACAGGCTCTTCATCTTTAGCTACTTTGCTCAAGGGTTTAAAAATTACGTATTTTTTTGGAATATCGATAATAGGAAGTTGCTCAAGAAACTTTCTTACCAGCTCAGGTGATTTTATATATCTCTCCCCATGTATCATTTTTTCATTATGAAGCTCAGCAATTAGCTTTTTTCCATTTTCCCATTTTTCGTAGCCTATCGATAGAAAATAACAGAAGCCCTCTATACCGCCTAGAAATTTTTTAAGGAGATTTCCAAAACCCAAGCCTGTTCCTCCACCCAAGCACCCATATGTTTTTCTGTCAAAGACAGCAGTTTGACCTTTTGCTGCTCTGGCAAACATCCACATTACACATCCTTGTTTACCTTCTTTAAATTGCAGTGCATTGTTTGGCTTTTTATTACTCCAGAGAATTGCAACAGGTTGATATTTAAGCCTTAAAGCTTTGGCAATTTTGCTTTCCATAGCTTTACTATGCCTAAAAAAGAACTATATACTTTTTGCTCATAACATTTATAAAATGAATGTTGTTAGAGAAGCAAAGCTCTATAAAAAAATAAAAGATAAAGTTCAGTGCAATCTATGCGAGAGAAGATGTTTGATATCCGAAGGCGAAAAAGGATTTTGCAAAACAAGAGTTAATATAAAAGGTAAGCTATACACTTTGGTTTACGGAGATATTAGTGCAATAGAAAGTCGACCCATAGAGATAAAGCCATTCTTTCATTTTTATCCCGGCTCTTCGGCCTTAACCTTCTCAACCTGGTCTTGCAATTTCGCATGCCCTTGGTGTCAAAATTGGCGTTTATCAGGAACCGAACCTAACCCTGAAAGAGCAAAGTTTGTTTCACCCAAGGAAATTGTAAAAAAAGCCTTGCTTTATGGAGATTCTGGACTATGTGTAAGCTTTCAAGAGCCTACTTTACTCTTTGAGTTTTGTTTGCAAGTATTTAAGCTTGCCAAGGAAAAAAATCTCTATAATACCTTCGTTTCCAATGGTTATATGAGTTTGGAAGCTCTGAAAATGCTAAGAGACGCGGGGTTAGATGCGATGAATATTGATATTAAAGGAAATGAAGAAGTTTATGAAAGGTACTTAAAAGCCAAGGCAAGCGTTGTGTGGAGGAATGCAAGAGAAGCGAAAAAGCTTGGGATACATGTTGAAATGGTTAATTTAATAATAACCGACATAAATGATGGTGAAGCTTGCATTAGTGAGATAGTTGAACTTCATCTTAAGAATGTCGGAGAAGAAACACCCCTCCACTTCACAAGATATTTTCCAGCTTATAAATTTTCTAACCCTGCAACCAAAATCCAAACCTTAGAGAAAGCCTATGAAATTGCAAAAAAAGAAGGAGTACTTTATCCCTATCTTGGAAACGTCCCTGGGCATAAATATGAGAATACCTATTGTCATAACTGTGGAGAGCTTTTAATAAAGAGGCTCGGCTATAAAGTGCTTAAGATTAACATTAAAAATGGTAGATGCCCAAAATGTGGTGAGAAAATTCCTATTGTTTTATAAAAAACCTCGCTTTGCTTAAGTGTGTCGACTTGCAGTAGGGACATTTTGAAATCTCTCTTACTTTGCTTATTTTTATCGTCTTTCCACAGGAAAGACAGGTAGGAGGTTCAACATAAACCTTACCCTTCATGCTTTTCTGCACATGCTTTAAATCTTCGAGTATTTCTCGTTTGTTGGTTTCAAAATAGAGAGCCAGCTCATTAATAGTATAAGGTCGAAACTTGAGAAGTTCTATGATCTCCTTTCTTCTCGTTAGCATGAGTTAAACTTAAATCTTAAAATATTAATTCCTTACCATGCGTTGGAGCACGAGGTTAAAGCTTCTTGCGGTTATGCTAATCTGGGCGGCATCTTGGATTTTCATAAAGGTAGCTCTTAGAGAAATTCCACCATATTCTCTCGCTTTTCTGAGATTCTCTCTTGCGTCTCCAATATTATTCATTATCGCTCTTTTTAAAGAGGGAAAAGAGAATATGAAGGTTAGATTAAACGAGCTTCCAATCTATAGTATTCTTGCTTTGAGTGGAGTTACTCTTTTGTATGTTACTGAATTCACAGCCCTTAAATATACCACCGCGATAAACGCTTCAATTTTAATCAATGCATCTGTGATATTTATTGCTTTGCTAGCTTTCTTTTTTCTTGGAGAAAAATTAAGAAGAAAAGAGTGGACGGGCATAATAATTTCTTTCGTAGGAGCTGCTTTGGTTGTTTCAAATGGCTCACTTAAATTTTTTCATGAAAGCACATTTATTGGAGACATATTGATAATGGTTAGCGCTATTTTTTGGGCTATATATTCAATAGTAGGCAAAAAATTCTTAGAAACTAGAGAACCTCTTGTAGTTACGACCTATGCATTTGTGTTGGGGACAATTTTCCTTCTTCCGTTTTCACTTTATGAAGGAGTTACTTCAGTGGTTACCAGAATCTCCATGGTAGGATGGTTTTCAGTTATTTATCTTGCAGTTTTTTGTTCAGTCTTTGCCTATGTTGTGTGGTATCAGGCAATTAAAGAAGAAAAAGCTTCCAAAGTAGCGGTTTTTTTGTATTCAATACCCCTCTTTACTGCATTATTTGCAAATATTTTTCTCGGAGAAAGAATAACAATATACATGCTCCTCGGTGGCGCATTGGTTATATATGGAGTTCATTTGACAGAGTCAAAGAATTAACTGAGTAGGTGAACGTTTCCTATTCTTACATTCTTGAGATACCTCTTCGCAGCTCTGTAGCATTCTTCAGCATGCTTTCTTGAGGTTGTTGGTAAATCGCGCATGTAAAAATGGGGATAGAATGCAAGCAAGGAGTAAGGTATGTTTTCATCCAAGCTCGCTATGAATTCGGCGATTTTCTTTACTTCGCTTACATCAACATAACCCGGAACAAGTAGGGTGCTTGCTACAATAAAGTTTCCTCTATTTGCGAGATATTCAAAGTTTTCAAGGGTTTGTTTATTTGTTACTCCGGTCAAAGCTTTATGTAGCTCTTCGTTCCAAGCTTTTAAATCAAATTTTATTATTCCATTGCTTTCTAAGCTAAGCTCGGCAGCTTCTTTCAACACATTTCTGTTTATGCTTCCATTGGTTTCAAAGCATATTGCTACACTTTTTCTATCCAAGGCAAGCTTGGAAGTTTTTATGGCATGAGCAATTTGTGGAGTGGGATCACCGCCGAAGTAGCAAATGCAGTAGGTGTTTTCATCCACCTTGCTCGCAAGCTCTTCTGCCGAGATTTTTGGAGCTAAAAATAAAGTGTTTTCTTTGAAGCTCCAGTTTTGACAGTATAAACAATTGAAAGTGCAAGCTCCGTAGAATACTGCAAGATTCTTTAAAGGATAGCTCTTACCTAAAGCAGAGCAGCACCACGAAGCCACGCAATTAGTTGGCAAGGCATCGTAGTACCATTCAGCTACAGCTTTACTTGTTCCGGCAAGATTAATAAGCCTTCCATTAATATTTGCTCTTACTCCACAGTATCCCTTTTCACCTTCTGGAATTCTGCAATTATTAACGCATAGCTTGCATTCTACGCCTTTTTTTGGAGGTTCTTCTGCCAAGCCAAATCTCTGCCTACTTTTTCTATGCGCTTGAATAACAAAAGGTTTAGCCTCCTCAGGTCTTTGCTTAATACAGTCTGCACAAACTCCGAGTTCCTTAGCTATTATCCCCTGCCTTCCACAAATTTTGCAACGCATCATCTTTTGTGTCCTACGGCCATTATATAAACAGGCTCGTGACTTTTTGGTAACTCCAAGATTTTCTTAACCTCAGAATCGTAAAAGGCTCCTATTGCTACTGTGCCTAAACCCAAACTCTCGCATTGCAGATAAATATTCTGAGAAACGTGCCCAGCTTCTATGAATACATATCTTATTCCTCGTTCACCATATCTGCTACAGGTTCTCTCAAACACCGCCGAGATAACAATTGTAAGAGGAGCCTCTTCAATATATTCTTGATTTAAGCAAGCTCTACAAAGCTCCTTTCTTACATCACCTTTTTTAATCGCTTGCAGAGAATGCTTTTTTACGTTGTAATGAAAAACCCCTTCTTGCATGACCACGTAGATTTCTATAGGATACAATGCACCGGCAGAAGGTGCAGTTCTAAAGCCCCATCTCTCATCTGTTATTCCCTGAGCTGCCCATAAAATTTGAGAAATCTCGTTGAGGGTTAATTTTTCTTTGGAAAATTCTCTTACAGACCTTCTTTTCAGTAGGGCTTCTTCTACACTAAGCTTACCCTTAAATTCGGGCTTGGGAAGTTTTATTTCTACCAAACCAATCTCCTCTTTTATTAGGTATCAACGAAATTTTACAGTTATTCTGCAAACTCAGAGTCAAGGACAATCCCCGAAGTTTTAGCCCCAAAGCTTTTACCTGAAAACCCCTGCAAGCAAATATCGAAGCATCCTCATAAGATTTGACAATTCTACCCACCTCAAAATTAGCTATAATAACCTGAGAACCTTCTTCAACTTTCGTCAATATTGCTCCATAGCCATTGTAGGGTATCCCTCCGTCTATTAATCCAGCGTTCTCTCCAGCTAAAGCTGGAACACCATAAAAACTCCCAGCTTTGGTTATGCTTTCCAAGGCAAACTTCGCAAGATTTTCATTAATATAAACGAGCCTCCCCTTTAACTCAACCTTTGCTCTCTTTGCCTCTTTGTTTCCAATAATTTTGAGTTCTTCTCCTCCCCTTGCTCTTAAAGCATCGTTTGGATTTCTTATCTCCACGTGAATATGCTTACCTGTCCAGAAGGTAAAGAGCTTGCTCCTTATAAGTTTTCCTATCTCCTGAAAGACCTCAACTTTTTCTCCTTTTTTAACAAAAGGTTTCATGTGGATTATCTTCACAACTTTGTTTGGGTTCTCAGAGCTTCTAATTATTGTAGCGTACTCGTATTTTTCTCCCTTAAAATCAAAGGCATCTCTATCAAGAACTTTAAAGAAATACGCTGGCTTAGCAACCTCAAATTTTCTTATCTCCACAACTTTGCCTTCTACAGGACTTAAAGCTATTTCATCGCCAAAGTAAATATCAACAGCTTTTTTCTCACAATGGGCTGGATAAGGGCTATTAAAAAAAGTTATTTTGGCATGCTTGGGAGCATGTAAGGTAACTCCGCATGCACTTGCTATTTTCATATTTCATCTCCGATATACCGTTTTTCTGTGACCTATTGCCACGATGAATACAATTTTCTCCTTTTCTTTGATTCGATATATTATTCTATATTTTCCAACTTTAACTCTTAGATATCCATGAAGCACATATCTCAGTGGCTTTCCCACTTCAGGATT
>CBFDVL010000032.1:0-12676 GCA_965613365.1 uncultured archaeon
ATGGGAGAGATACAGATCTATAAGAAGTAGAATGGAGGATTTGTTTAAGCTGGCCAAGAATGCTTTTTCCTTGGATAAACTGCACAGGTATACGAAGAAATCTGTTAAAAAGTTCGTTGGATTGAATGTCCTTTTACTGGGGATGATCGTTTCAATGGGAATTAGGAAGAAAGAGGAGCTGCACAGGCTTGTTTACATGTAGGTTTTGGGAGGACCTTAATATACTTAAGACTCTTTGTGGAGAGATATCTATAAAGAATCGGACTTATAAAAATATACCTACATCCTATTATCTTCGCATTACTTGTTAACCTTGAAACTTTAATTCTTACCCCAAATTTTTCCTCAAGCTTCTTAATAATCTCTATTTTTTCTATGGTGGTGTCTGATTGAGGTAAAGCCGTCTCGGATATTATTGATAAATACAACACCATTGCCACAACAATCAAATAAAGAAGAAGAAATAAAGTTAATAAATCCCATTCTATGTTATTCCCAAGCAAAAGTCAGCAAACTTATCATGCGTTAAAAGCTCTTCTGCTTTTCCAGAGAAGACAGTTCTACCACTGATTAGAAGATAAGCCCTGTCGCTTATCTCTAAGGCTCTTTTAATATTCTGCTCGACCAGTATTAAAGTTAACTTAAAATTATCTCTAAGCTCTATTATTTTATCAAACATCTCTTCAGCAAGTTTGGGTGAGAGCTGAGCAGTTGGCTCATCGAGCATTAAAATGTCAGCTTCCCTTATCAATGCTGTTGCTATTGCTAAGAATTGTCTTTCTCCACCACTTAGAGTTCCAGCTCTCCTCTTTAAATACTTCTTTAGCCTTGGAAAAACTTCCAATGCAACATTTAATCTATCTTTGAATTTCTCCTCCTCTACAGTATAACCCGCGATTTTTAAATTTTCCTCCACAGTTAAATTTGTGAAAACATTATCCACTTGCGGGAGATAGGCTATGCCAAGCTTTGTTTTTTGGTGAGGAGGTATTTTTGTAATGTCTTTATCGTTGTATATTACCTTGCCAGAGTGTATCGTTGCCAAGCCGAAGATCGATTTGAGAAGCGTGCTTTTCCCGCTACCATTTGGTCCCACGATTGCAGTTATTTCGTTATCTCTAAAAACCGCATCAACATCAAACAATACATGCAACTCTTTGTAGCCAGCGTTGAGCTTTTCAGTACGAAGCACCTAAATACACCTCTACTACTCTTTTATCTCTCAGGATATCCTCCTCTTTACCTTTGGCTATAACTTTGCCATTGGCCATCACATAGATATTGTCAACGTATTTTAAAACTATATCTAAGCGATGCTCCACGATTAAAAAGGTTACTCCCAAGTTATTAAGCTCTCTGAGTTTCTTAAGAATGGTATGAGCTAAAGAAGGAGCAACGCCAGCGATAGGTTCGTCCATAATAATAAGCTTGGCATCAACCATTAAGGCTCTTCCTATCTCAAGAAGTTTAAGCTGTCCACCACTTAATTTGTAAGCCTCAGAATCCCATAATCTACCAATTCCCAAAAAAAATAAAATATTGAAGGCTTTATCCACTAGTTCACTTTCTTCTTTTAGCCAGCCTTTTCCCAAGCTTCTTGTAATTTTTTCGCCTTCGTTTTCACCTGCTATCAGAAGGTTCTCCAGTACTGTGAGCTTCTTTAATGGCTGAGGTATCTGAAAGGTTCTTACTATTCCAAGCTTATAAATCTCATGCGGTGGCTTATTTGTTATTTCTTTGCCTTCGTATATTACTTTGCCACCGTCGGCATTGTAGAATCCAGTAATAACATTTATTAGAGTTGTTTTCCCACTGCCATTTGGACCCATGACCAAGGTTATCTCTTTTTCTGGGACTTCAATGCTGACCTTGTCTAAGGCAACCAATCCTTCAAAGCTCTTAGAAAGCTCTTCGGTTGAAAGAATTATGGTTTTAGATTTATCCACATCCGAGTTGGACATTTGGTGTACTCTGTTCTTTTTCAACCCATACTATTTCGTTGTCCGCGTACTTCCACGTACCTACTTCTGCCCAGTTGTTGTCTTTAACCGCATATATCTTATATTCTGGCACAACTCTATCGTTGTACTCGTCAAGCTTTATAGCACCGCTTACTGGCTCAACTCCATACTCACCTTTGCTATACTTAACAGCAACTTCCTTTATTGCTTCTGAAATCTTGTCTGCATCATAGCTACCAACTTGTGCATAGGCCAAAGCTAAGACCCACTCAGCATCGTGAGCGTTCATACCATAGGACTTTGGACTCTTACCTGTCTTGGCATAGTATGTCTTGTTGAATTCCTCGAAGGCTTTTCCTCCTCGGGTCTCAGCCACCGTGCTGTAGAGTCCAACTTTACTTGCCCTCTCAGGCACGTCCTCCACGACCTTCGAGCTTTTAGCTGTACCATCGCATCCTATCCACTTTACTGTAAGCAATACTGAATCATCTTTTACTTGGGCAAGTATTGTAGCTACTTCTTCGTAACTGAAAGCTACTACTCCTATTTCCTCAGCCTTATAGGTTTTAAGCAGGTCGTTTACAGTATTCTCCAAAGTAGCGATATATGGAGTGAAGTCTGCAGGCGGCGGGTCTGGATACTCTACATCGGTAGCGACGGTTATGCCAACTTTTTCAAACTCGGCTTTACCATATTCGTCTAAGCCCTGACCCCATGCATTGCCAACGTAGGTTATTACCACGGCTTTGATTCCTAGGTCCTGGGCAAGCTTTGCGATGGCTTTGGTCTGGAAAGCATCGGTAGCGACGAACCTAAAGACATACTTCTTATCCTCGGGCTTTGTTGCTCCTATGAACTTTGGAGGCGCTGTTGATGAGGGCGAGACTATTATCATTTTATTAGAAGTCACATACTCAAAGATGTTCTTTACTTCACCGCTACCCATAGGCCCTATAATCATCTTTACTCCCTTACCATGAAGTGCCATCGTTTTCTCGAGAGAAATTTTTGGATCAACCTTGGTATCTTCTACATAGAGTTTAACTCTGTAGGGCTGTCCTTTGCTTTCAAAGTATTTGTTTATGTTTTCCATAGCTATTTCGGTGCAAACCTTGATATCCTCACCATATGTTGTTAGAGGTCCAGAAAGATCAACGAGCACGCCTATTGGTATCTCCACGATTTTTGGCTTTTCTTCAACTGCAGGTTTTTTCTCCTCAGCTTTTGGGCCTACACAGCCGGCCAACAAAATGGCAAATATCAATATTCCCAAGAGAAATTTTTTTCCGTACATATCTTTCAATAATTAGGTAAAGTTTAAAAAGTTTTTCGTTTAATTAAAACCCATGGCTGTAATAGAAGGCGCATTGGTATATTCAAATCTCTTAATATTGTTAAGTATAGGTTTAACGATAACCTATATCACAACGGGAGTTCCAAATTTTGCTCAAGGTAGTTTCGCTATTTTTGGCTCCTATGTAGCTTTAACTCTTCTTTTATTGCATAATATTCATCCTTATTTTGCAATCCCTATAGCTCTTGTTCTCGGTGGTATAATTGGAGTACTTATTTATGTTATTGTGCTCAAGCCTTTGATAGCAAGAGGAGCCGAGATAGTAACCTTAATGATAGCTACCTTAGCGACAGACTTAATTTTTCTTGGATGCATAGGTGCTTACTCAGAATACTTACGAAGCATTACCAAAAGAATCACAACCAAATTTATTTTTACGCAGTATGATTTTTCCATAGGAAATTTTTCTGCAATTTTATTTGTCTCGACTTTGGTTATAGTGGTTCTTTTACTCTTCCTTTATACCCTTCTATATAAGACAAAGTTTGGAATTGCTTTAAGAGCCTCAATGGAAAACCCTGCCTTAGCAGAGATAATGGGTGTAAACGTAGAATATACTAGAATATTTTCATGGTTTTTATCGGGAGCTTTGTCTGGAGTAGCGGGTTGTTTATTACCCTTTAGGCAGGAGATTGTGCCCGCAACGGGAGCAATAATAATAGTTTCAATATTCGCAGCAAGCATAGTGGGAGGGTTAAGTAGTATATACGGAGCTTTAATCGGAGGTTACATAATAGGAACCTCAGAGTCATTGGTAACTTATGCTCTCTCAAAGCTCTTGGGTCCGGGAGTTTTAGTTTATGGTAAGGTGATTTCTCTGTTTGTGCTTATCATTGCCCTGATAGTAGCTCCAAGGGGAATTATGGGGCTTAAATTCGTAAGGAGGCTGACAAGATGAGCTATGAATATATTCTGATGAACATCGCACTCTGGTTTGGACTTTATTTAATAGTAGCTTTAAGTTTAAACGTCGAATATGGGTATGCGGGAATTCCAAACTTTGGCAGAGCATTAGCTGTTCTTGTCGGAGCCTTTGCGGTTGGAGGTATAGTCAATAGGGTTTTAATCATGCTTCTGAATGTAAATGGCGACATAGTCAAGGCAAGCGGCGAGGTTAAAAGTTTAGCCAATACCATGATCGCTCATAACCCAGCCTACGGGATTACCTTACTTATCATATCAATAATAATCGCCGCAATAATAGGAGCAATAATCGGAGCTTTATTCATTTTGCCGAGTGCAAAGCTCTCAGAAGATTACCTCGCTATAACCTTGCTTGCAATAAGCGAGGTAGCCTTTATGGTTTGTAACTATGAAACAAAGCTTGTTGGAGGCTATTATGGTGTTTCTGTTCCAGACATACTTGCCTTTGTCCCTGGGGAGAAGAGAATGCTCGCCTTTGTTATAATAATATTTGCTACAGCATTTTTAGTATTTTTAGTGTTGAATAAAATGCTAGCTACACCTTTTGGAAGATTACTTAAAGCTATGCGCGAGAATGAGGAGCTCGTTAAGGCTTATGGTAAAGACGTTATGCGAACAAGGATAAAGGTCGTTGCTCTTGGCTCTGCAATCGCAGCTATCGCTGGCGTGCTTTTTTCTTTTTACTCGGTTAATGTAATAGCAAGAAGCTTTAATAGAGTTGAGTGGACTTTTTATCCTTTTCTCATGGTTTTGCTTGGAGGGATAGGGAATAATATTGGTGTAACCCTTGGAGTGCTATCCTTTGTCGTGGTAAAGGTTCTGCTGATAACATATAAGTATGAGATAAAAAGCTTGCTACACCTTCCCTTTGAATCAACTTGGTTGGAGTATATACTTTTCGGTATAATAATGATTTTAATTCTGCTCTATAAACCAGAAGGATTGATAAAGGAAAAGCCAATATTTACAAAACCAATAACCGAGAAAATTGGGAAACTAGATAAGGAAAAGAACCAAAAAGAATAAAGTTGCTGTAAATGTAATCAAAATCCAAGATTTAATAACGAGGTCTTCTCTACCTTTTACATCTATTTCGCCGTTATAGGATTCCTTTGGAAGTATTAATGTTGATAAGCCAGCAACTACCAAGCTTTTAATGATATCTCCCGGAATGAAGGGAAGAACTCCTTTTATCAAAGCGTCTTTGAAGCTTAGGTTTAGAACTAATGCAAGCTGAAAAGCACCAAAGGTATAGATGATAACTACGCCAAAAAGCATGAGTGAGGTTAAATACCAAAGCCTTCTCACACCTACTAAGCTTTCGATTAGCCAGCCTATAACCCAAGCTGCTATTATAAACCCTATTAGGTAGCCACCTGTAACACCTGTTAATACCTCTATTCCTCCTCTAAGGTTAGCAAACCATGGCAAGCCTAAGCATCCTAAACCAACATATATTGCTTGGCTTGTCATTCCATATCTACTTCCAAGGACTACTCCGCTAAGCAAAACCGCAAATACCTGTGCAGTTATTGGCACGGGTGTAAAGGGAAGATAAATTCTAAGCTGAGCGGCTATTCCAGTAAAACAAGCAAATAGAAAGGATAACATAAGCTTATAAATGAAATCCGCTTCATACCTCCACTTGAAGAAGTTATAACGCAGGTTTTGATACTGCATGATAGAGCCTCCTCTCCCTTTAATTCAAAGTAGCGATATTTAAATTTTACGTTTGCTTGGACTTCACCAAAATAAGCAGAGTAGCAAGAGCTAATACCACTCCAAAGACCAGAAAAGCAGAGTCAAAAGCCGAGAATCTGTAGGGCAGCAAAACCCCGCCTATTATCGGTGAAACTGAAGCACCGATGTTTCCATAAACATTTGCATAACCTAAGGTTTTTTGCTGGTTTTCTGTTTTTAAGGCTAAGCCTCTACTTAGAGATTGAATAGAGGAGACGCCAGAAGTATAGAATATTAAGGGAATTCCAGCAAATATTCCTTTTACCGAGCTTAAAGCGAGTGTAGAGCCTCCAATGCAGATTAGCAATAAGCTGAGTAAAATCACGAATCTTCCAGAGAATTTGTCGGCAAGGTAACCCTGAAATACTGGAAAAAGCAATACAGCAATTCCTACTACTCCGTAAAGTATGCTTGCCTGAGCTTCGCTCAGCTCTTTAACAGCATTTAGATAATATAGAGTTATCTCCATCATCAAACCCAAGTTAAATCCAGCAGTCAATGCTGAAAGGTATATCAAGGAAGGAGAAACATCCATAGCAATGCGTGTACTTCTTTTTGGAGCTTTTTTACCGTCCTCTACGTAGGTTTTGAATACCAGAGGTGAGATAGCAAACATTAAAAGCGTTGCAAGCGTTAAAGAAAGGCTAATAGAATTCAAAAGACCATAAATTATATTTCCAACTTGCCCTCCAAGTTTTCCGATTGCAAAGTAGAGAGTCATGCTCGTTACTACATAGCTTTCTGGTGAAACCGCGCCTACTAATAACTGAATTAAAGGCCAGGTTAACCCGGCGACCAAGCCCTCTAAGGGTTTTAGCAAAACTATAGCTGCATAGTTATTAGAGAGGTTGTAGGCTGTAAAGCATAGACTAAAAATAATGAATCCCAAGGTAGCTGTTATTCGCTTTCTTTTAATCTTTGTAAAAATAGCTGAGCCAATTGCTCTAAAAATCATAAACATTGAGGTTAGCAACCCTATTTTCAAGCTTAAGAAACTTGAACCCATCTCCAAGGATTTAACCTTAAAAGTCAAAGCGGGTTTGCTTAGCCCTATTGCAATCATCGAAACAAAAACGATAAGAAATACAACCAAAAGCCTTTTTTTGCTCTTTTCCATATAAATCAATCCAGATTATGGAGAATGTATAATCTTCCCCGTCTCTTCTGTAACTTTCAAACCTACAGTATTCTCAAGCTTTTTCTTGAAGTCGTTAGATTTCAAGAGATTGAGAAATTTCTCAACACTTGGTTTGGAGATTTTTTCTTTTGGCACAACGAAATCATATTTTTCGCTTTTCAATGGGATAAAGTCTAAGTCGTATTGCCCTGCCACCGTTCTAATCGCAAGCCCTACATCTGCTCTTCCATAGGCTACCGCACATGCGACTGCGCTATGAGTTTTTGCCTCTATTTCATAGCCATTTATTCTCTTTACAAGCTCTTGAAAACTTTCTCCCTGCTTTTTTGCAAGCTTTCCAAGCTCTATATCTAACAATACTCTTGTTCCAGAGCCGGGATTTCGATTTATAAAGGAAACATCTTGTCTAAGCAAATCTTCTATACCTTTTATTCGCTTGGGGTTGCCTTTCGCTATAACTAAGCCTTGTTCTCTCTCATACCCCCTTATCAAGTAAACCTTTTCTTCGAGCTTTAGCCTTTTTATAAATGGCAAGTTGTATTCTCCGCTCTTATCAAGAAGATGCGTGCCAGCTATATCGCACTCTCCGCGTTTTGCTGCCGCTAAACCACCCGAGGAGCCAACGTTCATTATTTTCGCTTGGATGGGTTGCATTAAGCTAAGCAAGATATCTATACCAATGCAATGACTTCCGATTATAGTAAGCTCCGCCAGCCTTATTGAATCGCTTAGCAACTT
Organism: uncultured archaeon; assembly: GCA_965613365.1. GTDB lineage: Archaea > Hydrothermarchaeota > Hydrothermarchaeia > Hydrothermarchaeales > CAZSVW01 > CBFDVL01. The sequence goes on from CBFDVL010000032.1 coordinate 7,856, forward strand.
AACCTCAACTTCCTCGTCGGCATCTATATACTCAACATTTTCTGGAATTTCGATATAGCCGTCTGCATAAGCTAGGGTGGTGATAGCTCCAGAGCCAGTTAATATTGGATAGGCGCTATAGCTTTTATCATAGCTTTCAACCAAATTAACAAGCATGTATTCTCTTCGCCCTCTTGCAGAGTAAAGTCTTGTTGCGGCCCTAGCTTTAAGTCTTTTTCTTTTGGCTTCTGGTAAGCCAGAAAGTTTCCTAAGCAGGGGAGCTACAAAAACATTGAAGATTATCATGCAAGAAGTAGGGTAACCAGGTAAGCCAAAGATAGGCTTATTGTTAACTACACCTATTACCGCAGGTTTGCCTGGCTTTATGGCTATGCCATGAACTATTACTCCAGGTTTGCCGAGTTCGTCTATAACTTTATAGGATAAATCTCCTACACCTGCGGAGGTTCCGCCGGAGGTTAGTATTATATCATAATTCAAAGCTTTCTTAAGCATATTATAAAGTTCTTCTGGATTATCCTTTATAATTCCGAGATGTTCTGCTTCTCCCCCATTTTCTTTAACAGCGTCGATTAGAGCTCTTGCATTCACATCATAAATCTTGCCGAAGGCAAGCTTTTCTCCAGGAGAAACTATTTCATTGCCGGTAGAGATTATTGCAACCTTTGGCTTGCGATAGACTTTAACTTTTGTTATGCCAAGAGCAGCAAGCAAAGCAGTTTCTCTTGGGCTGAGGAAAGTCCCCTTTCTCAAAACTATCTCGCCCCGCATTATATCGCTACCAGTAGCCATAACATTCTCGCCAGGAGCTACCGGCTTGTAAATTTTTATTTTTCTACCTTTTTTCTCTGTGAATTCTACCATTACTACCGCATTAGCTCCTTTTGGCAATGGCGCACCAGTAGCTATTCCTACGCATTCCTTATCTTTGATTTCAATCCTTCTTGAGTCTCCTGCTGGTATGTAGTCTATTACCTTAAGCTCTACGGGATTCTCCTCGTCGGCATAGAAAGTATCCTTGGCTTTGACAGCATAGCCATCCATCGTTGCTCTATCAAAAGGGGGAACATCTATATTGGCGAGAATATCGCATGCCAAAACCCTACCATAAGCTTCAGCTAAGCTTACCTCTTCGGTTTTTCTTTCGGGTTTGTAAAATTTATAAAGCCTCTGCTCAGCTTCCTCTATGCCAACTACTCTGCGGAACTCTTTTTGCATGTTTAAAAGTTTTTCATTTTCCACTTAAATTTTTTCTAATTCGTAAAATTTAAATTATGAAAAATGAAAATACTAGTGAAATAGAAAATAGTGGTAGCAAACGGGTTAATCGGGGAATGCCTTCCCGTATGTTATTGCTTAATTTGCTTGGAATCAGTAGATAAGCAATAGCATCGGAGAAGGCTACTTTTTCCCCTTTACCCGTTGCTCCTATATAAAAAAGGAGGCAATATTTTATGCCAAGAAAAGGCATGAATTATTGTGCTCACATCGTTTTTATAGCTTTCATACTGGGGATGTTAATTCTAACAGGAAATGCAAGTGCAGCCACAGTAACCTCCTGCACGACTATAGATACTCCTGGCGTATACATACTCCAAAATGATATCATAGACAACGACTCAACGGTCTGCATAAAAATAACAACAAGCGATGTAGTTTTTGAAGGAAATGGTCATACAATAGACGGGGTAGACAACGATGATACCTACGGCATTTTTGTAAACTCCTCCCAGCAACTAACAAATGTTACTGTAAGAAACCTAAACCTAACAGACTGGGACTATGGCTTATACTACGAAAACATAACCAACTCAACGATAAAAAACGTAACAGCAGAATCGAATGAATATGGAATCACCGCTCTCTACTCAAACAACGTAACCATAGAAAACAGCACGGCAAACAACAACATTTATGGAATCCTTCTTTACTATTCAAACAACAACAAAATAAAAGACAACACAGCAAATAACAATGGCGATTACGGAATCATTCCTTATCACTCAGATAGCAACATGATAACCAACAACATTGTAAACAGCAATGGCCGCATAGGAATCTATATTTATTACTCAGACAACAACACGTTAACTAACAACACTGCAGAGTACAATAAATGTGGAATCCTCCTCAATTACTCAGATAGTGATACAATAGAGAACAACATAGTAAACTACAATGATTATGGAGTCAACCTCACCTACTCAGACAATAACAAAATAACAAACAATACAGTAAACCACAACATCAATGGTGGAATATACCTCCGCTACTCAAACAACAACACCTTAGAAAACAACATAGCAAACAGCAACAGCAACCATGGAATCCTTCTCGAATACTCAAACAACAACACCATAACCAACAACATAGCAAATAACAACAAGGGTAGTGGGAGTGAGGAGGGTGGTGGGCTCGCTCTTATTTATTCAAACAACAATATCTTAGAAAACAACACCGCAAATAACAATGATATTGGAATAGCTACTCTCTTCTCAAACAACAACACCATAGAAAACAACGTAGCAAACAATAACACCGGAGATTGGGGGATCTGCCTTTACTACTCAAACAACAGCATACTAAATAACAATACTCTAAGTAACAACAGTAACGACGGAATCTATCTCTACTACTCAAACAACAACACCATAGAAAACAACACGGCATACTACAACGCGGATGGAATCTTTCTCGAAGAATCAAACAACAACACCATAGCAAACAATATAGCAAACTACAACGACGTTGGAATCTATCTCTACAACTCAAACAACAACACCATAGAAAACAACACGGCATACTACAACGCGGGTGGAATCTATCTCTACTACTCAAACAACAACACCATAGAAAACAACACCGCAAATAACAATAATTATGGAATCTATCTCAGAGACTCAAACAGCAGCACGATAAAAACCAACAGAATAGAAAACAACACAAATTACGGAATCTACATAAAAACTTCCCAATCAAACCTAATCTACAACAACTACTTCAACAACACAAACAACGCTTACTTCACAGGAACTATTTACCAAAACAACTGGAACGTTACAAAACAAGCTGGAACTAATATAGTAAACGGCAACTATCTAGCAGGAAATTACTGGGCTTATCCAAACGGCACAGGCTTCTCGCAAACATGCACGGATGCAGATGCAGATGGAATTTGCGACAGTGCCTACACGCTTGCAACGAACAACACGGATTATTTGCCATTAACAAATCCTCCTTTAACTCAAAACGTAACAACATGCGGAGTGATAAACTCACCGGGAGTTTATGTTTTACAGGACGATATCATCAACTCAGCTTCAACAGTCTGCATAAGAATAATCTCAAGCGATGTAGTTTTCGAAGGAAATGGTCATACGATAGACGGTGTCGATGGTACTGACTCTTATGGTATATACGTCTATAACTCCACTCAAACCCTAACCAACATAACCGTGGTAAATGTAACAGCCTCGGACTGGAATATTGGAATATTTTTCAAAAATGTTAATGATAGCAAGATAGAGAACGTAACCGCAACATCCAGCGACAACTCGGGCTCTTCTCTCCATGATGCAGGAATTCGTTTGCAAGGCGCGGCGAACATCACAATTTCCTCAGGCACAATCTATGACAACGGAGACGGAATATGGCTTGAGAACTCCCATGATATAATTATACGAGACAGCGAGATATACAACAATACAGGAGCAGGAGGAGAGTATAACGATGGAATCAGGTTTAATGACGATGTTCACGATGTTCTGATAGAGAATAGCATCATACATAATAACGGTTACGGGATTAACATAGACTCTGATGGGGATACTTTAGCATACAACGTTACGATACGCAACAACCAGATACACAACAATGATGATGGAGGTGTGGTTGTAGATTATGGAGATATCGTAAACATAAAGGATAATTCAATTTGCAACAACGATGGTTATGGCATCTATCTCGCATATGATAATGAGGTATCTGGGGTTACAATAGAGAATAATAACATAAGCGAAAATCACTATGGGATTTATACATACTATGGAATCAATAACGCATCCATAGTTAACAACACATTATCAAATAATGTCCACGATGGAATGCACTTTGAAGATAATGTGAATGACTCGATAATAAGAGATAACATAATCATAAACAATGATGACGGAATTGCATTTTATGCCTGCGCTTCCTGCATCGTCTACAATACATCCATAGCAAACAATAACATATCAGCCAATAGCAAAGATGGAATAGATGTTGGTTTTCAGGTTAACGATTCAGCATTCAAGGATAACATTATTACAAATAATGGCGATAGTGGAATCGAGTTAGACCATTGGGTTTATAATACATCCATAATAAACAACACCGTAACCAATAATGGCGATGGAATACAGATTACAAACGGGAATAACGTCTCAATCATTAACAACACAATTGTATCCAATCAGAATGTAGGATTGAATCTCAGCATAGACAACAGCCTCATAAGGGAGAATCGAATAGAAAACAACACAAATTACGGAATCTACATAAAAACTTCCCAATCAAACCTAATCTACAACAACTACTTCAACAACACAAACAACGCTTACTTCACAGGAACTATTTACCAAAACAACTGGAACGTTACAAAACAAGCTGGAACTAATATAGTAAACGGCAACTATCTAGCAGGAAATTACTGGGCTTATCCAAACGGCACAGGCTTCTCGCAAACATGCACGGATGCAGATGCAGATGGAATTTGCGACAGTGCCTACACGCTTGCAACGAACAACACGGATTATTTGCCATTAACAAATCCTCCTTTAA
>CBFDVL010000033.1:0-12566 GCA_965613365.1 uncultured archaeon
AAGACGGCATACGAGATCATGCCTAGTCTCGTGGGCTCGGAGATGTGTATAAGAGACAGGGAAAATGAGAGCGATTTATGTTTAGTTTAGCAGTGTTTTTTGGAGCACCTTATTTATAAAATTGTTTAACTGCGAAATATCCCTCTATCAATATTAGAATAAAAATAGAAATACTCAATATTAGGAAAAAAATAGTTCCTTATTAATCTTATTGCTTGGTCTACAATTTCCTCCATGTCTTTTATCTACAATAAAAAGATATTTAAACGTTCACTTTTTCAGTAGTCCTACGGTCTTAATCAGAACTTAAACATTCACTTCTAAATTTTTACCTTCTAATCCTCCAAAAACGGAAACTTCTTCCTAACCTCTTTTACCATGTTTAAATCTACATCAGCGAATATTATCTCCTGAGAGTTTCCTGCCTTTGCTAAGATGTTGCCAAGAGGATCTATTATCGCCGACCTTCCTGGGTATCCTTTATCTCCGCCAACGCAGTTTACGCCAACGACGAAAAGTTGGTTTTCTATGGCTCTTGCTCTTAACAATGTTACCCAATGTTCTATCCTCTCTTCTGGAAACTCTGCCATAGCTATTATAATCTCTGCACCCATTTTCGTAAGCTCTCTTGAAATTTCCGGAAATCTTATTTCATAGCAAATTAAAACTCCGAGATTTCCTATACCAGTATTGAAAACCTTGAACTCATTGCCAGGAGAGAAATATTTTCTTTCATTGCTCAGCGGAAAAAGTTTGGTTTTTCTATATTTTCCAATTATTTTGCCATTGTAAATCAGTACAGAAGAGTTATAAAGCTTATCACTTTCTTTCTCAACTACTCCTCCTACTATAATAGCTTTTTTATTCTTTGAAAGCTTCAAAATTGGTTTTAGTTCATTCTCAAGATTTTCAACCTTCCCATAATTCTCAGGAAAAAAGCCTGTGTTAAAAGCTTCTGGTAAAACTATTAACTCTGCTTTATGCTCAAAAGCTTCTTCAATAAAAATTAAAGCATTATTTATATTTGTCTCTCTGCTTGGAGTTATCTCAAGCTGAACCGCTGCGATTCGCATCTAATACTGGGTTAGATTATACTTGTTCTTTACTTGGACGTACTCCTCCCATGTTTTTATTCCTAGAGCTTCAGTAACTTTTTTCATTCGCTCTTCCCAGCTTTTGTCATAGACCTCAGCGGCACAAACAAGTCTTTTAAGCTTATCACTCCAGTAAACGTTCTCCTGATGCATTACCATCATTATTATAAACCATGCAGCATTCTTAGCGTTTGGCTCATGTTCAAATTCTTCCCATGCTTCCTCTAATAAATGGGGAAGATGCCCAGGTCCATGTTCATGTCCGTGCTCATGAGCATGCGCTACCATAATAATCACCTGTCATTACAGCGATGCATATCATAGAAGGGATACTTAACATCATATCTATTAACCATATACTCTATTCTGTGTATTATGGCTCTTACTGATTCCTCTGGCTTTCCTATGTCTCTGTGTCCTCTGTCAAAGAATTCTGGATATTTCTTCTCCAGCTCCCGCATCTTCTCCTTAAAATCTTCTACAATTATCTCTCTCCTCATTGTGGCAAGAACAAGCTCATACATCTCTATAACGGCGTTAGCCATCTTTTCATCATATTCGTCTCTTGCAGACTCTTTTAGCTTTCTTGCATAGCTCAGGCATTTTTCAATATAACTCACCACTAGGTCTACGTCGCCATGAATTGATTCAACTTGAGCTAAGAAATGATAAATATCAATCATTCTCCTATAGAAAGCCTGTTTGAGCATTTTCACAACCCTCCTATAAGACTTTGTGCTGCCGCATATGCCCAGTCAGATACCGGTGAAGGATACACTCCTAAGGCTAAGGTACCTAAGGTTGCTATTATCAAAGCAAGTGCATAGGGAGCTGGTTCCTTTACCTTATCTCCAGTAGGTTTGCCCCAGTACATCCTCATTATTACCCTTGCATAATAATACACCGAAATAGCAGAGTTAAGCACTGCTATTATGGCGAGCCAGAGTAAGTCGCCTTGGATTGCAGAGAGGAAGAGAACGAACTTGCTATAGAATCCAAAGGTCGGGGGTATCCCAGCTAAGGAGCATAGCAATATAGCCATTGTCAAAGCTGTTATAGGTGCTCTCTTACCCAAACCATTATAATCATCTATGCTATCTATCTTGCTCGCGAAGATATAGGTTATCATTGCAGTTACAATAAATGCTCCAGCCTTTGCAAAGGCATGAGAAAATGCATGAAGTATTCCTCCTACTATGGCAAGCTCTGCAGCCTTAGCAGAGTGAGCTACCACAACGAATACCATTGCGATATAACCAGCATGAGCTATTGAAGAATATGCCAGCATTCTTCTTATGCTATTCTGCACAAGCGCTGCCAAGTTTCCGAGGGTCATTGTTACCACAGCTATTACCGCAAAGGCTATGTACCAATCTATTTTCATCGCTATCAGAGCTAAGATTATTACTCTAAAGGCTGCAATAAAGCCCATCTTTTTGGAGCCTGCAGCCAAGAGGGAGGTAACTACGGGTGGAGAGCCTTCATAGGTATCTGGTGCCCACATATGGAAGGGCACAAGAGCCATCTTAAATCCAAATCCCGCGATTATGAAAAGGGTTGCAAGCATTGCTGGCGAGGAGTAGGGCAGGGTCTTAGCTATTATGCCAAGATTTGTTGAGCCGGTCAAACCATAGATTATTGATATTCCAAATAGTAGTATAGCCGAGGATAGCGCTCCTATTACAAAGTATTTAAAGGCCGCCTCAATTGAACGAGCATCCTTTCTATCAAAGCCAGCTAGAGCATAGGTAGATAAGCTTGCAAGCTCAAATCCTATGAATAGAGTTATTAGGTCATTTGAGATAGCTACCATCATCATTCCAAGTAATGCAAAGAGAAGGAGCATGAAGTATTCATCTAAGCTCTCGTTCTTCTCATAGTATTTCATTGAAGCTATACATGCGAGCAACGCAACTATTAGGAACATTGTATTGAATATCTGGGCAAGAGGATCAACGACTATTGCATTATAGAAGGGATAGCCTTGGAAAGCTTCCCTTGCATCCAAGTTAGCTACCGTTAATACTAATGCAATTAGGATGCCAAGTATGCTCACCGGTCCTACAACCTCTTTATCCTTTAAGAATAACCCCAATATTAGAACAACCGTTGCTGTTATCGCTATTATTGCTTCGGGGAGCAAAAGATTGCTAAACATCATAAGGCAATCCCTCCTTGTGGAATTAGAGCTAGTAGTTGCTCTGCTGTTGCACGCATCATATCAAATAACGGCATTGGATATATGCCAAGGAATACAACGATTATCAGCCAAGAAGCCATGGCTACGAACTCATGCCATGTTATATCATGTAAATCACCTAGATACTCGTTATAAGGTCCAAATAATGTACGCTGAATTGCCCAGAGGTGATAACCCGCGCTCAGGGGTATGCTTAGCATTGCAATAAATACAAGTTTGCCCAATTGTGGATATGACCCCATCAGTATAGAGACTTCTGCTATAAATCCGCACATGCCTGGGAATCCCATGCTTGCAAAGAAGCCTGCTACCATTATAAAAGCAAACTTTGGCATTTTCTTTGCAAGTCCTCCCAAATCTTGAATTATTCTTGTACCTGTGGCATGTTCTATCACTCCGCAAGAGCCGAAGAGTATCGAGGTAATAACGCCGTGAGCAAACATCTGGAACATTGCTCCAGTATGAGCAAGAATTCTTGGAATATCATCTCCAGCTAGTAAGCTTGCAGCTACTCCAAGAGAGATAAAGCCCATATGACCTATACTTGAAAATGCAACAAGCTTCTTTATGTCTGGCTGAGTTAAAGCTGCCAGTGGGCTATACAATATACTCACAATTCCAAAAATTGCTATCACCATTATAAAGAATGGAGAAGCATTTGGAATCATTGGCACGAGGAATCTAAACAAACCGTAACCACCCATTTTTAGTAATACGCCGGCTAGTATTATTGAACCTACTGTGGGAGCTTCTACGTGAGCATCTGGTAGCCATGTATGGAAGGGTACTGCTGGCATCTTAACAAGAAAACCGAATAGCAGGGCTGCGAATATGAAATCCTTCCAGAATTGTGATAATGGCAGGCTTTGATATGCTGATAACAGCACTGGTATGTCAAAGGTATATACTCCGGTTGCCTTACCATGGAAGTAGTATATTGCAAATATACCGAGGAGCATTATAACGCTTGCTACATGAGTATATACTAAGAACTTTATAGCAGAGTAGTCCTTTCTCGGACCGCCCCATATTCCGATAAGGAAGAACATTGGTATAAGCGTAAGCTCCCAGAATATATAGAACAGGAAGAAGTCAAGAGATACGAATACTCCCACTAAAGCTAAGTCCATCAGCAATAGTAAGCCAAAGAACTGATTTGCTCTATGCTCTTCGCCCCATGCATATATCGCACAGAGAGCGCAGACTAGGGTGCTTAGCAGTACCATCGGCAAACCTATACCATCTACACCTACATGATAATTTATACCCACGGAAGGAACCCAATAGTAGAATTCCCTGAAGTTGTCAAGACCCTTAGTTGGGTCATACTTCAGACACATGAGTAAGGAAATCGCAAGAGCTATAAAGGAGAATATTACCGCAACTACTCTGGCTTGCTCTCGTGTTCTGCAAAGGAATGCTATTATTGAACCTATTAGCAGAGTTATGAAGATGGCTGAGATGTACACTTAACTCACCCCCAGAAGCTTTACTATTGCTGCAATTATCCCTATCCCTATAAGGAAAGGCACCATATAATCCTGAATATCCCCCGTCTGTATCTTTCTTGCTGCTTTACCTATGCTCATGGTTATTCTTCCTATGCCGTTTACTACTCCATCTATTCCATACATGTCAAAGGAATCGACGAACATTGCCAAAGGCACTACTATCCTTTCAACTATTATGTCCTTATAGAGATAATCGATGTAGTATTTGTTCCATAGCAATTTGTAGATCGGATTATCTCTGGTTATGTACTTTCCAACATCGATCCTATGGTTGTAATAGAAGTAACCGGCGATTCCTAAGCCCGTAAGGCTGAGAACTGTTGGGAGGAACTTTATGGTTATTGGAACGTGTGGATGTTCGTGGTGAGCTACATGTGCAACGTGATTTCCCCCCATTTCAGCTAAGTGAGCAAGGTTTAGATAATCAAAGGTTGTCGATACGAAGTGATAGAATGGTTTTTGCACCGCTCCAAATAGTAAAGCACAAGCTGCAAGTATCACAAGAGGAGTTGTCATTATTTTTGAGGCTTCGTGAGCATGCTCAGCTAAGTAAGTTTTTGGCTTACCTGTAAATACCGTGAAGTACGCTCTAAACGTGTAAGTCGCTGTAAGCAACACGCCTATAGTAAGGAAAATCCATGGGAGATAAGCTAAGGTGCTATCTCCCGAAACCGCGAACTCATAGGCTGCTTCCACTATCATGTCCTTGCTGAAATATCCGGCGGTTAATGGGAAGCCTATCAATGCTAAGCTACCTACGAGCATTGTTATTGCGGTCACCTTCATTTTATTCCATAAGCCCCCCATCTCATATATGCATCGAGTATTCCATAACCCATGGAGAACAGCTCCCGCACAAAGGAACAACAATGCTTTGAAAAAGGCATGGCTTATCAAATGATACAACGAAAAACCCACTGCATAGGCTCCCACTACTCCGCCTACTCCGAGAACAGAAAGCATGTAACCGAGCTGGCTTATTGTGGAGTATGCTAATATTCTCTTGAGGTCATTAACTACCAAGCCAAGAGTTGCCGCAAAGAGCGCTGTAAAAGCACCGAGAATTGCAACTATCATCATTCCATGAGGAGCGGCAAGATACAACGGGAAGGTTCTTGCAACGAGGTAAACACCAGCTGTAACCATCGTGGCTGCGTGTATCAATGCAGAGACCGTGGTTGGACCTTCCATGGCATCTGGTATCCAACCATGCAACGGGAATTGCGATGACTTACCGCTTACTCCAGCAAGCATTAGTATAGCTACGAGAGTTAATACTTCTGGAGGTATAACCCCCTTCTCCAAATGGATGAATATGTTTGAGAAGGTCAATGGCTCGCCATGTGCGAACATGTATTTATAAACTACCGCTATTCCAAACAGGAATAGGAAGTCTCCGACGCTACAGAAGAGCCATGCTTTCTTACCCGCCGCCGCTGCTTCTGGCTTATAATACCAGAAGCCTATTAGGAGATAGGAGCATAAACCAACAAGCTCCCAGAATATAAACAACTGGATTAGATTGTTAGAAAGCACAAGCCCGAGCATTCCTCCCGTGAACAACGCGGTCTCTGCAAAATACAACGCTTTACTTGGGTCTTCATCCATGTAACCAAGGGCGTATATGTGGATCAGCAAGCTCACAAAGGAGACCATGCAACACATCGCTATAGATAGAGGGTCGACCACGACTCCAAGGACTATTCCCGGATAGAACCACTGCCATGAGTATTCTGTATAGGGAAGACCCTCGAAGTAGAGATTATAAAAGATTCCAAAGGATATCAGCATCGATATGAATATTAGTATATTTGCTATTATTCCTCCTCTTCTCCAGGTATATTTTCCTAAGAAGAGCTCTAATAGGAAGCCCGATAGTGGTAATAGAGGAATCAGATATGCATATGGTCTTAGGTCCAGCATTTCACCACCTCATCTCAATTAGCTTTGATACATCTACGGTGTTATACATCCTATAGATTAGTATCAAGATAGCCAATCCTACAGCTACTTCAGCGGCGGCAATCGCTATCGAAAAGGCTGCAAACACCTGACCAGTTGCATTGGCTACATACCTCGAAAATGCTACTAAGTTTATGTTCGCTGCGTTAAGCATGATCTCTAGGCACATAAGCACGCGAATACCATTTTTACATGTAAGCGCTCCATAAGCTCCTATGGTAAATAACAAACTCGAAACCGCAAGATAATATTCAAGAGGTATCACCGGACTTCCCTCCTTACGAGATATATAGAAGCTATCATCGCAGCTAGCAAGAGAATTGCAAGAAGCTCAAACTGCAATATATATTTTGTAAATAATTCCTGACCCAGAAATTTAGTTGTGCCATGAAGCTCTCCTTTTGGCGCAAACCATCCTATTCTAAACACAAAGTAGAATAGTGCGGAGATAAGAGCTAAAACGGTTACTGGTTTTAGTACACCTACCCTCTCTCCCAAATACCCGACTGCACCTTCTCGCCTTGTAAGCATTATTGCAAACAGCACGAGGATAACCACTGCGCCGGCATAAACCAAGACCTGAATAATTGCAAGAAACTCTGCTTCCATGAAAAGGAATAAAACTCCAACTAAGGTGAATACAAAGAACAGCATAAGAGCTGCTCTGACTATCTCCTTAAACTTTATTACACCAATTGCTGCGAGAAGCATTATGGCACTTGTAACAGCAAAAGCTATAACGTCAAGGCTCATTTTTTCTGCCCTCCTTCTGCCTTTCCTTCCACTTTCCTCTTCCTAACAAGCTTCTCATAAATCTCGCCAAGGTCTTTGTGGGTATAATATAGCTTTTCTCTAGTGGTGTCTGCAAGCTCAAAGTAATCTGTCATTACCAGAGATTTTACAGGGCAAACGTCAACGCAGAGCCCACAGAACATGCATCTACCTATGTATATTCCGGGATGTTTCTTTGGTCTTTTAATTACCTTATCTCCAACCTTCCTTTCAACAAATCCCGCTTCTTCCATCACGATGCACTGATTTGGACAGACCCTTGCACAACTTCCACAACCTATGCATTTTGATAAATCATTAGCATGCATCCCTCTATACCTTTCATGAATGAAGGGTCTTTCCTCTGGATACTGCTCAGTAACAGGTTTACTAAGCATGTGCCTAAAGGCGACCTTCATGGGCTCAAGTATGAGAGTTTTGGCTCTGATTTTCATATAGAAATCACCCCTATTCCAGTAAGAAATATATTAAGCAACGCTAACGGAATAAGCACCTTCCAACCTATGTTCAAAAATTGATCAATTCTCACTCTTGGAAGAACTCCGCGCATGTACATGAAGAATATGATTATTAGGAAGGTCTTCAACAATACCCATATCGGTCCGGGAAGCAATGGGCCATGCCAGCCGCCCAAGTATAAAAGAGTTACGAGAAAGGCTGCAAGAATTGTATGTCCATACTCGGCAAAGAGGAGCATTGCAAACTTCATCGCAGAATATTCTGTAGTCCATCCTTGGACGAGCTCTGATTCTGCCTCGGCTAAGTCGAAAGGCAATCTTCCGCACTCGGCAAAGGCAGCAACCATGAAAATCAAAAAGCCCAAAATCTGAGGTATGATAAACCATATTCTTGACTGGGCTTCAACTATGTCAACAAGGTTCACGCTTCCTGCCATCATGATAACTCCTATTACTGCGAGTGCCATTGGTATTTCATAGGCTACCATCATTGCTGCTGCTCTCATTCCGCCCAACAGATTAAATTTGTTATTTGGAGCCCATCCAGTTAATAGATATATAACTGCAGAGAGCGAAGAGACCGCGAGTATGTAAAGAATGCCTACATTTAGGTTAGAGGCTACAAGTGTTGGAGAAAGAGGAATATTTACAAATACTACAAGTGCAAGCATAAAAGCGATTATTGGAGCAAGATTGAAAACAAATTTATCTGCATACTTCGGGACAATGTCCTCTTTTGTAAGTAGCTTAATAGAATCAACCACTAACTGAAGAATTCCAAAGGGTCCTACTCTGTTTGGCCCATACCTATGTTGAACTCTTGCAACTATCTTTCTTTCAAGCCATGGAAGGATTATGAGAGAAGCGCCCAAGAAGATTACCCAAAATATCGCCCCTATCAAGCCCCTAACCCAGTAGTTGTTAATTATAATATTCTTTATGTCTATCATCTGTCCACCTCACCAAAAACTGGGTCTATGCTTCCGCATATTGCAATTACATCTGCTACCAACACATCCTTACATAGATGAGGTAGAATAGACAAGTTACAGAAAGCCGGGCTTCTCACTTTAACCCTATAGGGATTCGCACTGCCATCGCTTATTACATGGAAAGCGAGCTCTCCTCTTGGGTTTTCTATTCTCGAATAAGCTTCCCCTTCAGGAGGTTTTATAACCTTTGGTACTTTTGCCATTACTTCTCCCTCTGGCAAGTTATCTAAGGCTTGCTCAACTATGCTTATGCTCTGCTCTATCTCCCCTACCCAAACAGAATATCTGGAATAACAATCACCATTCCTTCCAGTAACTATCTTCCAATCAAATTGGTCATAAATCGTATAGGGGTCCTGAACTCTGGTGTCTATTTTAAGTCCAGAACCTCGAAGCACCGGTCCAGTAGCACCAAGATTAATGGCATCCTCAGGTTTAAGCACGCCTACGTCCTCTGTTCTCATTCTGAACACTTCGCTCTCATCACACATCGCCCTATAATCCTCAATCTTCGTTTTGAGATACTTTAACACCTCTTTAGTTTTTTTAACGAAACCGTTCGGAAGGTCTTCTCTCACCCCTCCTATTCTTATGTAGTTGTATGTCATTCTCGCACCACAAAGCATCTCAAATAGATTTAAGATTTTTTCTCTGTCTCGCATCGTGTACATGAATAACGTGAATGCCATACCCAGGTCGTTGCTATAAAAACCTATGCTACAGAGATGGCTCGCTATCCTCTGCAATTCTGCTACTATAACTCTTATATACTCTGCTCTTTCGGGTATTTCTACTCCAAGAAGTTCTTCTACAGCTCTCACATAAGCTAAGTTGTTGCTCATGGAAGCGAGGTAATCTAGTCTATCAGTAAGAGGAGTAACTTGAACATAATTTCGGTTTTCACATACCTTCTCAAATCCCCTGTGAAGCTGACCTATAATGGGCGTAGTCTTAGTTACCCTTTCTCCATCCACCTCGAGTAGCAACCTTAAAACTCCATGGGTACTTGGATGAATAGGACCTATGTTAATTAAGACCTTTCCCCCATCTTCAATTTCTTCAAGCTTGTACATCTTTCTCCTCCTCTTCCTCTTTTCCAAGCCAGTGCGTTGGTTTTAATTTGAAATCCTTTCTTAACGGATAACCCTCAAAATCGTCTGGCAATAGAAGTTTTCTGGGGTCTGGATGACCCTCAAATGTTATTCCAAACATCTCTGCGGTCTCTCTTTCATGCCAGTTTGCTCCTCTCCATATAGAAGTAACGCTCTGAATCTTTGGGTCGTCTTTTGGTACTAGAACCTTAAGGGAAATCAACTCCTTCAAGGAATATGACCAGAGATGATAAACAACTTCAAAATTCTCGGGATAGTCAACGCCGACAACGCTTGATAGATGGTCAAATCCCTTTTCCTTAAGCCACGTGCAAACATCTATTAGGTTTTCTCTATTTATTTTTACCCAGTGCCTCTTATCCCTCTGCTTCTTTACCTCTGCTCCAAACTTGGACTCAAGCTCCTTCACGATCTCTTCTATTTCACTCATTCTCTCCCCTCACCAAAATACCTCTCATCGAATTTCGTTTTTCCCTGCCTTATCAATCGTCTAAGCTTCCATATGCCATCGAGCAAAGCCTCTGGTCGTGGGGGACATCCGGGAATATACATATCAACGGGGATTATCTTATCGACGCCAGGAACTATATTATAGGAGTCATACCAAGGGCCGCCGCAAATCGCACATTCTCCCATTGCTATTACATACTTTGGTTCTGGCATTTGGTCATACACTCTCTTAACCCTGGGAGCCATTTTTTTGGTTACCCATCCAGCCACAATCATTAGGTCTGCCTGTCTAGGAGTAGCTCTTGCAAGAACTCCGAATCTCTCCATTGCATCAAAACGAGAGGTTCCAGCTACCGCCATTTCAATAGCACAACAAGCTAAACCAAAGGTATACATCCAAGGAGACTTCGACCTACTCCACCTTACAATATAATTCTTATTTACAAAATCTTTAATCTTATAGGTCCGAACATTTGGAACATCGCTCATGTAACCGTTACCTCCCACTCAAGTATGCCCTTCTTCCATTCATATAGCAATCCCAAGAATATTATAAGCAGAAAGAGCATCCCGGCAAAGAAAATCCCATACCCATAATTTGCATAAACTGTCGCCCACGGATAGAAAAACAGAATCTCGACATCAAATATTATAAGCAAGATCGCATAGATATAAAATTGCACCTTGTACTGATGCCACGCATAACCAATTGGTAATTCTCCGCATTCAAAAGTTTCATCCTTTTCTCCTTCTTTAATCTTAGGACCAAGCTTGAGATTGAGCCATATCATTAAACCGGGAAAAATCACCCCAAGCACTAAGAATATCAATACTGGTATGTAGCTATCTATCATTATTAATCACCCAACCATTATCCTGTTTTTGTAATATTTAAAATTTTCTTTTAAAAATTTTTAAACAGTTGCACAATATAGTAATAGGTGCAATGGAAATCTACACAATAGGGTATGGAAATCGTGAGATAAACGAATTTGTAAGGCTTTTAAAAACTTACGGCATAGAAACAATCGTAGACGTGAGAAGATTCCCTACATCAAAGTTTGATTGTTATAAAAGAGAAAATTTGCAAAAAATATTAAGAAAAGAAGGTGTATATTACTACTGGATTCCCGAACTTGGCGGATTCAGGGGAGGTTATGCAAAATTTTTAGAAACACGAGAGTTTTCTGTTGGACTGGAAAAACTCATAAAAATCGCGAAGAAAAATAAAACTTGTATAATGTGCGCAGAGCTTTTTCCTTGGCGTTGCCATCGCCGCTACATAGCAATGAGACTCAAAAAGATTGGATATCATGTAATGCATATTCTTAAATCCGAACTCTGGGAGGAAAAAAGAGAAATATAAAAAACCTTATAAAAGGTAAAAAATTAAAATTAAACGAGGGCCCGTAGCTTAGCTGGTAGAGCACCCGGCTCATAACCGGGCGGTCGCCGGTTCAAATCCGGCCGGGCCCATATATTTTAAGGGGGAATGAGGTTGAATGTTAAAAGGCTTGCAGTTGTTGATACCGAGCTCTGTGTTGGTTGTCAGCTCTGCATGTTTGCATGCACAAGATTAAGAGGTTATAATGGCATTGGAAAGAGTGCTATTTTTATCAGGTCTGCAGGTGGAGTGGAAAGAGGTTTTGTGGTTATCGTTTGCAGGGCTTGCTTACCTCCGCCTTGTGCTACGGTTTGTCCTACTAACGCTCTAAAACCAAGAGAAGGCGGGGGAGTAATTTTTAACAGCAGGGATTGCATTGGTTGCAAGAGATGCGTAGAGGCTTGCGTTATTGGAGCTATAAACTGGGATGAAGAAAAGGACAAGCCAATAATATGTAGATATTGCGGGTATTGTGCAGAATTTTGCCCGCATGGAGTTATAAAGCTCATGGAGGTAGAAAAATGAAAGTTCTTTATATTGACCCTGTCTCTTATACACATCTCCGAGCCCACGAGACTAGGCATGATCTCGTATGCCGTCTTCTGCTTGAA
>CBFDVL010000034.1:0-12507 GCA_965613365.1 uncultured archaeon
TTTTCAAGCAGAAGACGGCATACGAGCTCATGCCTAGTCTCGTGGGCTCGGAGATGTGTATAAGAGACAGCCCTCCTGCTTCGGCGGGAGGAGGGTTGTCTTTTCGCTTCGGCGAAAAGACGACGAGAAGATTAGTAGAACCCCTTCATACCAAGACATTCTTCCCGAGTAAAGCTCGGGAAGAGATGTCTGGGTGAAGAAGGTTCGAAAATCTTCTCTCCCAGACCCAGATTCTTTTTTAAGTCGTTTATTGTCGTAGGAAAGATTTATATATTATAGATTTTTTACATGATTTTTCATTATGAATTAAATAAAAAAAGGAGGATTGTACATGGCAGAGGAAACCAAAACAATAAAGTCTCTTCTACATGTAGAGGAAGTCTATGAACCTCCCAAGGAGTTCGTGGAGAAAGCATGGGTAAAGGATGAAACACCATATAAAAAAGCAGAAGAAGATTACTTGGCTTTCTGGGACGAAATCGCAAAGACCGAGGTTGAGTGGTTTGAGCCTTATGAAAAAGTTCTTGATGACAGCGATGCTCCGTTCTACAAGTGGTTCATTGGAGGTAAAATAAATATAACTTACAATTGTTTGGATAGGCACATTAAGACTTGGCGAAAGAACAAAGCAGCGATTATCTGGGAGGGCGAACCCTTAGGTGAGCGAAGGGTTCTTACATACTATGAGTTATATCGAAGGGTTAATAGATTTGCAAATGCTCTTAAAAGGCTCGGAGTTAAGAAGGGGGATAGGGTTACGATATACATGGGCATGGTTCCAGAGTTGCCAGTAGCGATGCTTGCATGTGCACGGATAGGAGCAGTACATAGCGTTGTTTTTGGAGCTTTTGGTTCACATGCTTTAAGAGACAGAATAAATGATGCCAAAGCGAAGGTGGTTATTACAATGGATGGATATTACAGAAGAGGAAAGATTATAGAGACTAAGAAGAATGTTGACGAAGCCTTAGAAGATGCTCCCAGCGTTAAGAGCGTTGTTGTGCTTAGGAGAATAGGTTTGGACATAGAGATGGTAGAAGGTAGAGACTGGTGGTGGCATGTTCTGCAGTATGGTGTTTCTGCAAAGTGCGAGGCAGAGCCATTAGATAGTGAGCATCCTTTATACATATTATATACCTCTGGTACCACTGGGAAGCCAAAGGGCGTACTCCATGTTCATGGTGGTTATAATGTAGGCACACATATAACCACGAAGTGGGTCTTTGACCTTAAAGATGAGGACATATTCTGGTGCACAGCGGACATAGGATGGGTTACTGGACATAGTTACATAGTCTATGGACCTCTTTCAGTAGGGGCTACTATATTAATGTATGAGGGAGCACCAGATTATCCTGAACCAGATAGATTCTGGAGTATCATAGAGAGGTATGGTGTCACAGTTTTCTACACCGCTCCCACTGCCATAAGGTATTTCATGCGCCTTGGCGAAGAATGGCCAAAGAGGCATGATTTGTCAACTTTAAGATTACTTGGCACCGTAGGAGAGCCTATAAATCCAGAGGCATGGAAATGGTACTATAAGTACATAGGTAATGAAAAATGTCCTATTGTAGATACATGGTGGCAGACAGAGACGGGAATGATTCTGATAACTCCTTTGCCCGGAGTAATAAAACTCAAGCCAGGTTCTGCAACAAGACCATTCCCGGGGACATTCGCAGATATATTCGATGATGAAGGTAATCCGGTTAGAGAGCCCAATGTTGGAGGTAAGCTTGTAATCACCAAGCCATGGCCAGCGATGCTCAGAACGATTTACGGCGACCCTGAGAGATATGTAAAGCAGTATTGGAGCGAGTTTAAGGATAAAGGTAAGCTGGTTTACTTCACTGGAGATGGTGCAAGGAGAGACGAAGACGGATACTATTGGCTCATGGGTAGAATAGACGACGTGTTAAATGTTAGCGGACATAGGCTTGGAACAATGGAACTTGAGAGCGCATTGGTAGCACATGAGGCTGTGGCAGAGGCTGCGGTAGTTGGCAAACCTCATGAAATAAAGGGCGAGGCTCCGGTCGCTTTCGTGGTTCTAAAAGCTGGCTATAAACCCACTGGCGAGCTAAAAGAAGAACTAAGAAATCATGTTAGAAAGGAGATCGGTCCGATAGCAGTACCAGACGAGCTTTACTTCGTTGAAAAGCTTCCAAAGACGAGAAGTGGAAAGATAATGCGAAGGATAATGAGGGCATTGGAGAAGGGCGAAGCAATAGGCGATGTTACAACCTTGGAAGATGAGACGGCAGTGGAAGAAGTTAAAAAGAAGGCGGAAGGTGGGTGAATAAAGTTTAGGAAGGTGATTAGATTGACGAATAGGTGGTTAGTGGTCTTTGCAGGCTTCTTGTTAAATTTAATGCTTGGTATAGTGTATGCATGGAGCGTTTTCGTCAGACCTTTGATGGGAGAGTTTGGATGGACAAAGACCACTACAATGCTAGCTTTCTCAATATTCCTAATGGTTTTTGCAATCTTAATGGTTCCGGCTGGAAGAGCTCAAGATAGAATGGGGCCAAGAAAGGTGGCAATGGTAGGTGGCGTACTATTGGGCTTAGGGTTTATACTAGCGAGCTTCGTTACAAGCATAAAATCGCCTTATTGGCTTTACCTAACCTATGGTGTAGTAGCAGGCGCTGGCTGTGGTTTAGGTTATGCCTGCCCAATACCTGCAGCTAGAAAATGGTTTCCTGACAGGCCGGGATTAGCGGTAGGTCTAGTGGTCATGGGCTTCGGTATGAGCGCTTTGCTCTTTGCACCATTGGAAAGAATGCTCCTTGATATGTATGGGATACAAAAGACTTTCTTTATCATAGGATGCATACTTTTAATAGTCGCAGTGTTTGCAGCTTCTTTACTGAGAAATCCACCAGAAGGATGGTTACCGGAAGGTTATAATCCAGCTACAACACAACAAACGGCAAACGTAATTTCAGGTAAAGACATAGGGCCCATGGACATGATAAAAACAAAGCAATTCTGGATGCTTTGGATAAGCTTTGTGTTCATGGCCTCAGCCGGGCTAATGGTGATAGGACATATAGCAGCCTATGCCAGAGAACTGGGCATAGAAAAAATGGCGGCAGCTTTGGCAGCAAGTGTGCTCTCAGTTTTCAATGCAATGGGCAGACCTGGAAGTGGTGCGCTCTCAGATAAAATAGGCAGAGCTAAAACTATGTTCATACTCTTCCTAATCCAGGGATGCATAATGATAATATTCCCGAAGTTTGCTGTAACATTAATGACTATATACATAGCAGTTGCAATAATAGGCTTCAACTTCGGTGCAAACTTTGCCTTATTCCCGTCAGCTACCGCAGATTTCTTTGGAACCAAAAATCTCGGAGTAAACTATGGCTTGGTCTTCACTGCTTACGGAGTTGGGGGCTTACTCGGTCCAATAATGGGTGCGAGAGTCTATGATGCTACCCAAAGTTATACAATAGCATTTACGGTGGCGGGAATACTTGCCTTGATAGCCTCTGGTCTCTCTTTTGCTCTAAAGCCTCCAAAAAATTCTTAATTTTTTATTTACATTTTTTGCAACTTATTTTATTTTCACAAAAAATACTTGCTGTTTTTAGTAAATGAGCATTTTTTTCAAGACAATAAGCAATATCATCAGCAGAAACAGGCTTTTTTATGTATAAAACCCTCTGTTTTTTAGATGCTTCCAACGCTAACTCTCTGTCATGCGTCACGATTAAAGAATCAAGCTTCCTCGCAAGCTTAATTATCTCTTCATCTTTCATCGCAGTATCAATATCACCTATGTGAATTATCCTCCTTCCACTATTCAACTTAGCCTTGACCTTCTTTGGTATGTTAACATCTAAGATTATATCAATCATTTTCAGTTAAAATAACCTTGTTTTTTCCTATTTATAAATATTTCGGAACAATTTTATTAAATTTTCGTTTAAACAGAATTAATTATAATAACCTCACGAATATTTATTAACAAAAAATTATATAAAAGGTTAAGTTATTTAACTATTTTAAGTGGTGAGATTAATGGATGACGTTGACAAGGGCATAATAGAAGTGCTAATGAAAAACTCAAGAGCTACCTATAAAGATATTTCTGAAAAAATTGGGATCTCTGAAGTAGCGGTGCATAAGAGAATTAAGAAGCTTAAAAACATCGTTAAAGCATTCACAATTCTCGTTGACCAAAAAGCTTTTGGAAAGGAAACCACTGCCATGCTTTTACTGAAATGCGAAGTCGGAAAAACCCGTGAGATAGCAAAGAAACTCAAGGACATTGAAGATATATGCGAAGTATATACAACCATTGGAGAATACGACATAATCGCGAAGGTAAGAACAAAAAATACAGAAAGCTTAAAACAACTTGTAGAGAAAAAAATAAGCATGCTTCAAGGAATAAATGAGCTTAGGGCGAGCATAGTATTTGAATGTTTTAAAGAGAACGTAAGTCTTGTACTTTGCCCCTGAAACAGGATATACAGACTCCACGCTCAGTAACGTAGTGCTCAGAGCATACAAGCCTGCCACAGAGTATGCAAGTATGTAGGGCAGGCTTACCACAGATATAGCATAAACCTTGAAGCATAAATTTAAACTTGTTTTCTGAGCATATTAAGTGTTTCCACTACCTCATCATCTGTTAAATCATGCCATTCTTGATAAGCCTCAGCTACAGCGAAGGGATAGCTTTCTCTGATATTTAGGCAATATATTTCATCAGCATGAGGAGAAATCATTCTCAAGGAACCTTTAGAAGCAGTTGGAATAGCGACTATTATTTTCTCAGGAGAATATCTCTTTATAGCTTTAATTGTAGTTAGCATTGTTATGCCAGAAGCTAAGCCATCATCTACAATAATAACGGATTTGTCTTTAATCCTCAGAGTAAAAAAAGTCAAAGCCGAATTTTTCTATTCTTTTCCTTATCAAAGCTTTTATATTTTTTATATCCTCTTTAATCTCTTCATCCGCTAGTCCAAGATATTTCACCAAGCTTTTATTCAAAGTTATCTCTCCATTCCATGCGACAGCACCATATCCAGCTTCAGGATTGTGAGGAATAGGAATTTTTTTGACAATTGCTAAGCCAAAGGGAATTTTCAGAGCTTTGGATATTTCATAACCGATTGGCACACCTCCAGAAGGAATTGCAAGAACTATAGCATTCTTTATATTATACTTGCTAAGCATTTCTGCCAGAACCTTTCCAGCATGTTTTCTATTCCTAAAAACAAAAAGTTTATTTCTTAACTCATACTCTTCTATTATTTCCCCCATACATAACCTTTATTATCCACGCGATAAAAAGTTAAAGTATGGCAGTGGTAGTTGGCATGATTTTTGGAGAGGTTAGCTATAGCAATTTCAATTTCATTGTTAATCGTAATTATGGGTTGCAGAAGGGCGAGTATGTAAAAGTGAATCATGAAAACTATGGGTGGGTTCTTGCGCAGGTAGTGGATATAAAACGGTATAATGAGATGTATTCTCTCAGCGTGATAACAGGGAATTCTGTTCCCAAGGAAGATACAACCGAAAGAATGATAGCCTACGCGAAGGTTATAGGTTATCTCGACGAAAGAGGGTTTCTTAAAACTCCAAGAATACCATTCAAACCCGGAGAGAAGGTATATAAAGCTGATGCCCAGCTTATAAAGAAATCTCTAAAGCTTGGTAAGAAGGAAGGGGTTTACTTAGGCTTGCTTGAAGGTCATGAGATTCCGGTTTATTTGAATGTGAACAAGTTGGTGCAAAAGCACATAGCTGTGCTTGCAAAGACGGGAGCTGGCAAGTCTTACACTGTGGGAGTACTGGTAGAGGAATTACTGGAAAAAAAGGTTCCAGTAGTTATAATAGACCCTCATGGTGAGTATTCTTCGCTTAAGGATGCGAACCAAAATCCAAAAGAGCTCAGTTTAATGAATAAATTTAGAGTATCTCCAAAAGCCTATGAAAATGTTGTAGAATATACTCCAAATCCCAATCTTAATCCTCAAGCCGACCGAAAGCTTGCCCTTGACATAACAAGGCTCAACGTCAATGATTTTATAGAGATGCTTCCCACAAAGCTGACGGATACACAAAAGGGAATACTTTTTGAAGCTTTGAAAATAGTCAAGGGTTATGGAAAATTCACTCTTCAAGACTTAATTGAGGTCATACATGAGCACGAGTCAAAAGGAAAGTGGAATTTGATCACAAGTCTTGAGATGCTGAAGGAGAGTAAGATTTTTGAGGGCATGCCAGCGCATCCTACGGACCTTGTAAAGAAAGGGATAGCTTCGATTATAAACCTGAGAGGAGTTGCACCAGAGATTCAAGAGATAGTTGTAACAAGATTAGCTAAGGAACTATTCGAGGATAGAAAGCTTGGAAAAATACCTCCTCTGCTTTTCTTGATAGAAGAAGCCCATAATTTTGCACCAGAGAGAGGATTTGGAACAAAAAGTTCATCGCAGATATTAAGAACAATCGCAAGTGAAGGTAGAAAGTTTGGCATGGGATTATGTGTTGTTACTCAAAGACCTGCAAGGATAGACAAAAGTATTCTAAGCCAGTGCGATACTCAAATAATCCTAAAAGTAACAAATCCCAATGACCTGAGAGCTATAAGTCAATCCATCGAAGGATTTACGCCAGAGCTGGAAGAGGAGATAAAGCAACTTGAACCAGGGGTAGCTTTAATAGTTGGAGATGTGGTTGAGCAACCTATATTTGTAAATATAAGAGTTAGAAGGTCAAGACATGGTGGAGTGTCTGTGGAAGTTATAAAAGAAACAAAGAAAAAGGAGATAAAGGAAAGAAAAAGCTGGATTTGGAGGATTTTCTCTAAATTATGACCATAAACGAAGAAAAACTTATAAAAATTCAAGAAAAGCTGAGAGAAAAGTTAATTCTAATAGACGATTTCAAAAATGCTAAAAATATCGCCGGAGTAGATGTTGCCTATAAAAATGACAAAGCTTTTTGCGGCGTGGTGATTATGAGTAAGAATAAAGTAATACTTAAAAAAACCAAGGAAAGCAGAGTAAAGTTCCCTTATATCCCAAGCTTTTTCGCCTTCAGAGAAGCACCAGCAATAATAAAAACAGTTAAAGAAGTAAAGAAAAAAATTGATATTTTGTTAGTTAATGGGCATGGAATAGCACATCCAAGGGGTTTTGGTTTAGCTTCTCATGTTGGGCTGATTTTAGATCTCCCAACAATTGGAGTGGCTACTTCTCTATTATGTGGAAAAATAAAAGAAAACTATATTTTATTAAACCGCAAACGAGTAGGATACAAATATAAAAATATCTATATTAGCCCAGGACATAGAATTTCCCTTTCTTCCAGTATAAAAATCGTGCAAGGATGTATGGCTAATCATAGACTTCCCGAGCCATTACATAGAGCACATTTATTAAGCAAAAATTGCAAGGGATGATGTATGGACATAATGTTTTTGATAGCATTAGCCAAGAAGGGATGCTTCGATGAGTATGTTAGAATTTCATCAGTAGCTATTGCCAAGGAGCTGGGAATTTCCCAACAAACTGCTTCAAGAAAAATCCGAGAGCTTGAGGAGGAAGGATATATAACGAGAGAGATATTTCCAAGAGGGCAAACAATAAAACTCACCTCAAAGGGGAAGGGTAAGCTAAAAAAGCTCCACATAGACTTAATGAAGATTTTCAATGAATTTGAACAACATGTTCTTAGCATAAAAGGAAAAATTATCTCAGGACTGGGAGAGGGAAGATACTACATGCAAATCGAAGGTTATAGAGTGCAGTTTAAAGAAAAGCTTGGTTTTGACCCTTACCCAGGAACTTTGAACGTTAAACTCTATGGGGAAGAGAATATTAAAACAAGGCATTTCTTAGAGAAGTTCGAAGGCATAGAAATCAAGGGCTTCGTTCATGAGAAAAGAACCTTTGGCAAGGTTAGATGTTTTAAGGCAGAGATAAATGGAATAAAAGGAGCTGTTATATTCCCTGAGAGAAGCCACCACAGTCTTAATGTTATTGAGTTTATAGCGCCGGTAAATGTAAAAAAAGAGAAAAAGCTTAAAGATGGAGATGAAGTTAAAATTAGGATATTCCTATACTCATAAGTTAAAAATTTTTATAGGATAAAGCCTCATTTTTTATAGGTGGTTACCATGCCAATCCAAGAAACCGAAAAAATCTGGATGAACGGTAAACTAATAGATTGGAAAGAAGCCAAGATTCATGTTTTAACCCATGCTTTACACTACGGTAGTGGAGTATTCGAGGGAATAAGGTGTTACAAAACAATTGATGGTCCAGCGGTTTTTAGATTAAGAGAGCATATAGAGCGATTGTTTGCCTCTGCAAAACTTCATTTAATAGATATCCCATATACCGTAGAGGAACTTTGCAACGCTGTAAAAGAAGTTATAAGAGTAAATAATCTAGAAGAATGCTATATAAGACCTATAGCTTTCAGAGGCTATGGAGAAATGGGTTTAAATCCATTGAATAATCCAGTAGAAGTAGCCATTGCTTGTTGGCCTTGGGGCACCTATCTGGGCGAGGAAGGGGTTAAAATAGGAATAAGAGCCAAAATCTCTTCTTTTCAAAGAATAGCTCCGAATATACTTCCTCCAACTGCAAAGAACACTGGTCAGTATGCAAACTCTATCTTAGCTAAAATAGAATCTTTGAAATGTGGCTATGATGAAGCTATTTTACTCGATTATCGTGGATTTATAAGTGAAGGCCCCGGTGAGAATATTTTCATAGTTAAAGATGGCATAATATATACACCACCTGAGCACGCAAGCATACTCAAGGGGATAACCAGAGACTCTATAATAACCATAGCCAAAGACTTGGGTTATAAAGTAATCGAAAAGGAGCTTACAAGAGCTGATTTATATACCGCCGATGAGGTTTTCTTTACTGGTACTGCAGCAGAGGTAACTCCAATAAGGGAGATAGATGCTTATTTCATAGGCGAGCCTGGAGAAATAACGAGAAAGCTCCAAGAAACCTTCTTTGAGATCACAAAAGGTAAGATAGAAAAATACAAAAAATGGCTTGACAAGGTATAAAGCATGAAGATAATAGATGCACATATTCATGCCTTACCTTATCCAGAACCATTGGAGAAAGATGTTAAGGAGGCCGCCTTGGAATACTATCTTTCAACGGGCATAAACATAACCCACTACGCATGCGAAGAAGATGTTTTAAGAGAGCTCGACAGAGTTAAAATAGAAAAGGGTTTTATTTTGCCGAGAGCAGGGAAGGATATAAAAAAGACAAACAATTTTGTATCAAGCCTAAGAAGAACATATATTAATGGCTTTGCTACGCTTGATCCTAATTTTACTGAAGGAATAGAAGAGTTATACAGAGCAATAAAGGAGCTTGGATTAATTGGTATCATCTTTGACCTAAATAAGCAAGAAATAGACTTCTCTGACCAAAGCATGTGGATGTTCATGGAGGAGGTAAAGGTTCTAAAGGTGCCTATCTATATCCATATGGACTATCTCGACCAGAAAAGAATAAATACGGAAGATGTAAATGAGCTTGTAACATGCTTTTCAGATGTAAATTTCTTCTTTTCTCACTTTGCGAAATATGAAAATAAAGACATGCCGAGCATAATGCCAGAGCCTAATGTATATTACGATACTTCGCATGTGCCAAAGAGAACACTTGAAAACTTCATAGAGCAGTATGGTGTTGACAACATAATCTATGGGTCAGACTTTAAATACAATTTTTATCCTGAATATGAAATAAAGAAAATAAAAGAATTGGATATAGGGGAAAGAGAAAAAGAAAAAATATTTTATTTCAATATTTACGGTCTGATATAAATTTTGTAAGTATTTTAAGTTTTTCTATTGAGCTATTTTTTATTTTAGTTGCTTTTAGATTTTCAAGAGCTTTTTTTTCATACCTTTTAGCTATTTTTACCGAAAATTCCTTCGCACCCGAGTTTTCAAGTATTTCTAGAATTCTTTTTATTTCGCCATCTTTGGCTTTTCCTTCCTTCTTATAAACCTTCTTTAAGAATTCTTTTTCTTCTTCTGAAGCTTTTTCAAGAGAATAAATTATGGGTAGGGTCTTTTTCTTGTTTCTTATATCACTTGCCTTAGGTTTACCTGTTTTTTCTTCTTTTTCCCATATTCCAATTATATCATCAATTATTTGAAAAGCAAGTCCTATATTTTTTCCAAACAGCTTGAATTTTTCGATTATTTCTTGGTTTTCTGTAGCCAGAATAGCGCCTATGTATGTAGAAGCTTCTATTAGCGCTGCGGTTTTTCTGTATATCATATCTATGTACATATCTATCGTTATGCTTGGCTTTTTTTCATATTCCATATCTAAGAACTGCCCTTCGCACAGCTTCATTACAGTTTCATTTAAGATCTGTAGAACATCCACGATTTTCTTGTCGGTTACATTTATTTCTCTTAGTCTAAGAGCGCA
The DNA here is from genome assembly GCA_965613365.1 of uncultured archaeon. Taxonomy (GTDB): domain Archaea; phylum Hydrothermarchaeota; class Hydrothermarchaeia; order Hydrothermarchaeales; family CAZSVW01; genus CBFDVL01. Next base: position 10,461 of record CBFDVL010000034.1, read on the forward strand.
GAGGTTTGCAAGCACATGCATGCCATCTCCAACGTTTATGGCATGTGGAATCCCCCAGAGCTTCCATACGGTAGGTCTGTGCCTTCTTTGCTCATCCATATCTTCGATGTCGTCGTGGATTAAAGAGAAGTTGTGAATAAGCTCTATGGCAGCTGCTGCTGGCAGAGCTTTGTCATATACTCCACTCAATGCTCTATAGGTTAGCAGGCAAAGTGTTGGTCTGAATCTCTTGCCACGGTATTGCTTAACTTCGTTGAAGTTTTCGTCTAACCAGCCAAGGTGGTACTTCATCATGTCATAAAGTTTGGAAGGGAAGTTTCTGCTACTAAAGTTCTTTTTTATCTCAGCATCTATCATATCTATGTGTTCTAAAAGAATTTCTTTTCCGTCCACGTCAATACCTCGCTATTCAACTATACTTACTCTTATCAAAGACCTTACGGGTATGCCTTTGACCTGATGCAGGCCCTTTTTATCTATTACCACAATAGCTCCTATAGGCTTAGCTCGCATGCTTTCGAGAAGCTCTATCGTCTCTCTTATGGTCGTACCAGTAGTAGCAATGTCATCGACTATTAAAACCTTTTTGCCTGCTACCTTTGCAAAATTAGACAGAATAAATCCCGATTTAGGTTTTTTATCAGGTTCCCAGAGATGCTTTCTTGGACGAATTACAGCAAGGTCTACATTTAGCTCTTCTGCTATAATCGTAGCCAAAGGTAAGCCACTAACCGCTATACCAGCGACAACCTCAATATCAGAGATTTCCTTTTTAACAATCTCAGCCATAGCTAAGGAGATATTTTTCAATGCCTTTGGGTTTGAGCCAATACTGCTCCAGTCAACATATATATCCTTGGGGGCTCCCTTTTCCATGTCTTGAGTTATTAACCACAAAGCCGTGGCTCTTGAAACGTTAAGTTCATCTGCGATCTCGCCGGTAGTAAATCCTTTTTCTTTAAGTTCCTTAGCTTTTCTAATAATCTCATCTAAGTTTTGCATCTCTCAACCTCTTTGCAATTTTCTTCAGCTCGGCTCCACAAACATCGCATTTTCCTTTATACTCAAGAGGGAATATCTTTCCGCAACCCTTACATATATTTTTCCATTCAAATACTTTTTTTATCCCAGGCTCAGCAACTTTTTTATACCTAATTCCAAGGACCTCTGCGATATTTTGTATATCATAATCGTCTGTAATTATTACTCCATTAAGCTCTAATGCAAGAGCCAAGAGTTTTATATCAGCGTTGGATAAGTTTAGTATATCACCAGTTTTTCTTGAAGCTTTGGTCACTTTGGTTATATATTTCTCTTCAGGCTCCTTTACTTTTAAATTTCCTTGAGATAAAGCTAAGGAAGCTCTTAGTTTTGCATCTTCGCTTTTGAGCTCTTCCAGTACCTCATTAACCGTGTAACATTCGTTTTCTATATTCATTCCAGAAATAAAAACTATTGCATCTACTATAAATTTCATCGCTTTATCCTTTTTATTTTTTCATAAAAGTTTTTGTTTATTTTTATGAATTTTGCTTTATTTTCAGAGATTTTAATTTTAACTAGATTTTTTATTGTAAAAATGTGCTCGCCATCTATAACTACTACAGGAAACTTTCCAGAGGTTTCGATTTTAACTTCATGGTTACTTGGTATTACTATGGAGTTGCTTAAGCCTTTAAACGGATTTAATGGCGTTATAACTAAAGCCTTTAATTCTGGAGCTATTAATGGTCCACCAGCGGACATAGAGTAAGCAGTTGAGCCAGTAGGAGTTGAAACTATAACTCCATCTGCCTTAAGACTCTCTGCCATAATGTTGGAGATATAAATTTTCAAGTTAAGCATCTCAACCGGAGTTTGGGAGGTTATAACAACTTCATTTAAAGCTTCTCCAAGTTTTTCATTTTTTTCATTGAAAACATCTATCTTATCTCGCTCTTCTATTCTAACTTCCCCTTTAATTAATTTTTCCATCACAAATTTCCATTCATTCGGCAAGACTTCAGTTAAAAATCCTATTGTTCCAAAATTTATTCCAAGTATAGGT
>CBFDVL010000035.1:0-12408 GCA_965613365.1 uncultured archaeon
TCAAGCAGAAGACGGCATACGAGATCATGCCTAGTCTCGTGGGCTCGGAGATGTGTATAAGAGACAGCCATATTTTTTTATCAAGGTATAGGCTTTCTTGGGACCTATTCCCTCGACTCCTCCAGGGTTGTAATCCGTACCTATTAAAATCGCTATGTCTATAAGTTGTTCTCTTGTAATTCCGAGTTCCTCCAAGACTTCTTTAAGCGAGATTATTTCAGGCTCTATTTCAACATAGACGTTTTTTCTCGGGAGCTTTCTTCTTCCAGAGATCGTTAAATTTCTCACCAGCCTTGTTGAGCCAAAAAGTAGAGAATCATAGTCTTGTGAGCCAGTAGCATAGGCATCGCCCTTTTGCACGAGGTATGAAGCTTGGGCTTCTCCTTCTTGCGGAGCCTCAATGAAGGGAATTCCCAAGTATTGAAGTAAAGTTTTTGAATCTTGTATCATCTCCTGCGTAAAAAAACTCGCCTGCTGAGCATAAATCCTTGCCTCCTCAAGCTTGCCCTTAGCAAGAGCCTCTTGCCATTTTTCTCTTGCTTCTTCCCTTATTTTTTCTCGTTGCTTTACCACTTTTTCTTTAATCTCTGGGGGCTTGCCATCATACACATAAACGGGCTTTATTCCATACTCAACAAGATTAACCGTTCGATAGAACAATCCAGAAAGGTGGCTTGTTATTCTTCCATGAGAATCCCTCAGAGGTTCGCCCGTTGGCTGCCTTATGATTGATAGAAACTGATATAAGCTATTCATCGCATCAATTGCAATAACCTTGTTACTAAGCTCTTCAAAGCTTATTTTCTTATGCGTAATTAGCTCGCCAAGCTGAACACCCATGAATTTACTATTTCAGTTTCAGGTTTAATAGTTTTTTCTTACCAAAAAGTACTTGTATGCGCCAGCTAAAGAACAAATTAAAATGGCCGTAAGAGAAATAAAAAAAGATGTTTATTATGTGGGGGCAATAGACTGGGATAGAGGGCTGTTCGATGAACTTATCCCGCTACCAGATGGCACGAGTTATAACGCCTATTTAATAAAAGGTAGTGAAAAAATAGCGCTCATAGATACCGTTGATCCCTCCAAAAAACATGAACTCATAGAGAATCTTCAAAAACTCGAAGTTGAGAAAATAGATTATATTATTGCTAATCATGCAGAGCAGGACCACTCTGGAACCATTCCTGAGATATTGGAACTATATCCAGAAGCTAAGGTTGTAACAAATCCAAGATGTAAAGATTTCCTTAAGGATTTGCTGTTGATTTCTGAGGATAGATTTGTAGTAGTAAATGACCATGAAACTCTTTCGATTGGAGATAAAACACTTGAATTTATCCTCGCTCCGTGGGTCCACTGGCCTGAGACAATGTTCACATATTTAAGAGAAGATAAAATTCTATTTACCTGCGATTTTCTTGGTTCTCATCTTGCAACAAGTGATTTGTTTATAACAGATGAAACGAAAGTATATGAAGCAGCCAAGCGATATTACGCTGAAATAATGATGCCATTCAGAAAAATTATCAAGAAACATCTGGAAAAAATAAAAGATCTAGAGATTGAAACAATTGCCCCAAGTCATGGTCCTATTTATAATAGACCAGAATTTATTTTGAATGCCTACAAAGAATGGGTTTCTGACGATGTAAAGAATGAAGTGGTTATACCGTATATCTCAATGCATGGTAGCACGGATAAAATGGTTCATTATTTTATAGATGCACTGATCGAAAGAAGTATAACCGTAAAGCCGTTTAATCTGACAAAGGCTGATATAGGCGAACTTGCCATGGCTCTTGTAGATGCCGCTACAATTGTAATTGCCTCCCCTATGGTATTGGCAGGTGCTCATCCAAACATTGTATGTGCAACCTATCTCGTCAATGCTTTGAAACCAAAGTTGAAATTCGCATGCATAATTGGTTCCTATGGATGGGGAGGAAAAATGGTAAAGCAGATAAAAGAAATGCTGACTAATCTAAAAGTAGAAATACTTGAGCCGGTTGTTGTAAAGGGATATCCAAAGGAAGAAGATTTTAAATCCCTAGATATGCTGGCAGATGAAATCTTTAAAAAACATGAGGAGTTGGGGTTAATTTGATAAACCTTCATCAGAAAGATTAATATATTATTCTATAAAATCGAAAACCATGCTTTACATGATGAGCGATGTTACGAGTGCTTTGCTCTTCTTTCTCCCTGCTTACTTCGCCAATACTTTTGCATGCATCTTTGGTGGAGGCATGCCCTTAGACCTTGGTAAAAATTTTGTTGATGGAAGGAGAATACTCGGAGATGGAGTTACTATAAGAGGAAGTTTTTTTGGAACTTTAACTGGGGTTGTTGCCGGCTTAGCCAAAGCTTGGTTTCAAGGCAACCTTACGGATTATGAGATAACTCTCGCGATCCTTCTCTCTGTGGGTGCTATTCTTGGGGATGCCATTGGGAGTTTTATAAAGAGAAGGCTTGGAATAGAGAAGGGAAGACCTGCTCCCTTGCTTGACCAGCTCGACTTTGTCTTCGGAGCTTTACTTTTGGCAAGCTTAATAACTCGCATACAGATGAAAACAATTATAATACTCGTGGTACTAACTCCTTTTGGGCATCTTATGGTTAACTTAATTGGGTATTGGCTAAAACTTAAGGATGTTCCTTGGTGAGTAGCATGAAGCTTAGAGAAATGATAAAAAAAGCTGTGAAAAGAGGGGAATTTACCTTAGCGTCTGGCAAAAAAAGCGATTACTACATAAACATAAAAGAAGTTTACACTAAGCCAGAGGTTCTTAAAGAAATAGCTGTAAAAATGGCTGAAATAATTGAAGGCAAAAAAATAGATAAGATTGCTGGAGTAGCAATAGGTGCTATACCAATAGCTGTAGCCCTTAGCTTGCAAACCGGCATACCATTTGTAATAGTCAGAAAGGAGGAAAAAAATCATGGCACATCCTCAAAGATTGAAGGAGAAATAAAGGAGGGAGAGAGAGTAGTTATTGTAGAAGATGTTACAACCACCGGAGGAAGCGTGATTAATGCGATAGAAGCTTTAAGAAGCTTTGGTTGCGTATGCGAAGAGGCTTTAGTAGTAGTGGACAGAGAAGAGGGCGCAGAGGAAAACTTAAAAAGGAAGGGAGTAAAACTAATATCGTTATTTAAAGGCATCGAACTGAGGTGAAGTCATGGCTGACATGTCATCTGCTCTTCTCAAAGGTTTGGGAATTTTTTTAATAATCTTCGGTGCAGTAGGAGTTATAGCAGGATTTTATGGTTTAAAGGTTGTTCATGATTATAAATTCGAAGGAGTATCCTCTAAGGAGGTTAAAAGCTCGATAAGCGAGGCTACTCAAGACCTCGAGGAGAAAAAAAATAACATAAACAGCTCTTTGACAAATGTAGGACTAAAGTTTTCTGATGCCTCAGAAACGACGCTAAGTGCGGCAGCTAGCATTAAGCAGGCGAGTAGCGATATAGCCTCTGCTTCTTCTGAGCTTGGCAAAGCTTCGGATGAAATCTCAGAAGCGGCGGAGTACAATAAGCAAGCTGCAAACTACTTTAAGTTATGTGCTCAAAAATTAAAGGAATGGGCAGATGAAAACGATATCGCTGGAAAATATGACTTTAGATATGCTATGGATAGGATGATAACCGCCTCTGAAAAGCTTGAAACTAGTGGAGAAAAGCTTGAGAGCGCGGCCGCAAAAATAGAGAGCACCGCAAACAGCTTAGCATCTACCTCCACGAACCTTGACGAAACTTCAAATAGCCTAGAGGAGTTAAGTACGAACTTTGAAGAAAGCAGCGACGAGTTCTACTCACTTAGAGCACCTCTCGTTGACTTTATTTCAGGAATAGCAAAAGCAATAGAGGGGTCTTCAAAAATCGTGGAAACTCTCAGCGATACTACAAAGAACATAAAAACAATAGCTTATGGCATAGTCATTTACTTCATAATAATACATCTCGTGCTGATAGGTATTGGGTTATCGCTTATTGCGATAGAGGTAAACCTTGCTTACCCGATGTAGGTGGTCTTTATGGAGAAGGTAGGCGTATTGCTCGTGAGCTACGGCTCAAGGGCAGCAAGCATATGCGATGCCCTATGTAGAAGCGAGAATTATGAAGTTAGAATTTTCGATGCCGACAAGCAGAGGAATCCATTCATCTTAGAGAGAAGCGAGGATTACGTTATCGGCTTAGATGTAGAGACCATAGTAAAGTTTGCCAAGAAACACAAGGATAAAATAGACTTTGGTATAGTTGGTCCAGAAGCTCCGATAATAGCTGGAGTAAGAGATAGGGTCGAAGAAGAAGTAGGCATACCCATGATTTGTCCAACAAAAAAATTCGCCTTGGAAGCGAGCAAGGTTGAGCAGAGAAAGCTTATTGCAAGATGTTATCCAAAAGCTAATCCAAGATTTAAGGTCTTTGACCCAGAGGAATATTCCAATATCGAGGAGGTTAAAAAAGAGCTCTGGAGCTGGTTAGATGAACTTGATAATCAAGTAGCGGTTAAGCCCGATAAGCCAGCGACTGGTAAAGGTGTTGGAGTATGGGGAGACCATTTTAATACCAGAGAAGAGCTCTTTGAACATTTCCTTTCAATTTACAAGCAGGGCAAGGTAATAGTCGAGGAGAAAATTGAAGGTGAAGAATATAGTCTGCAATTTTTCAGCGACGGCAAACACCTGCTTGCAACTCCTTGTGTTAGAGATTATAAAAGAGCCTTTGACTGGGATCGCGGACCTAATACTGGAGGAATGGGTTCCTATAAAGATACTGGAGAGCTTCTGCCTTTCATGGATAAGAGCGACTTAGAAGAAGGACTAAAGATAGGGGAGAGGATATTTAAGGAGCTCAAAGGAGATGGAAGCAATCCCGAGTTGAGAGGAGTTCCTCTCTACATGGCTTACACCTGTGCCAAAGATGGAGTGAAGGTTTTTGAGATAAACTCAAGACCCGGCGACCCGGAATGTCAGAATTTAATGCCAATAGTTAAAGGTGATTTTGTAGAAATTTGCTTTAAAATGATAGATGGCGAGCTAACAAAAATTGAATTTGAGCCTTATGCTACCGTTGTAACTTATGCTGTACCTTTGACCTATGGTAGCTATAGGAAAAAATACACGGGTAGCACAAGGGTAGAGCTTTCAGAGGTTTACAAACTCGCTGAGAAGTATGAAGGTAAGTTAAAAGTTTATCCAGGATCAATGGAAATAAGAGAAAACGGAGAAACCTATACCTTAAGCTCAAGAACGGTTTGCTGTGTAGGTATAGCAGAAAGCATAGAGGAGGCGAGAAAAATTTCCTTGGAAGGCATAGTTAATATAGATGGACCGCTTTGGAACCGCTGGGACATAGCAAGCAAAGAACATATAGGGCAAAGTATTGCTAACATGAAGAGAATCCGTTCTAATCAGCTTCGCTGATTAAAATGAAAACAGACCTAATTTCGGTTGAAGATACAAAGGATTACATACTTAAACTTTTCAGCCTGGCTGAAAAGTTTAAAAGAAATAGGAAAAGCCGAGATATACTAAAAAATAAAACTATTGCGTTGATTTTTGAAAAGCCTTCTCTGAGAACAAGGGTCACCTTCGAAGTAGCAGTAACTCAACTCGGTGGAAATGCGATATACTTATCAAAGGCAGACATACTTCTTGGAGAAAGAGAGCCAATAAAGGACGTGGCAAGAAACTTAGCCTTATGGGTCTCTGGAATAGTTGCAAGAACTTACTCGCATGCAAGCATAATAGAGCTTGCGAAATACTCCAAAATACCTGTGATAAATGCTTTGTCTGATTTAGAACATCCTTGCCAAGCTCTTGCAGATTTATTCACAATAAAGGAGGTTAAGGAAAGCTTTGATACCACACTCGCTTTCGTCGGAGATGGAAACAACGTCTGCAATTCTTTAATTTTAGCTTCCTCGCTATTGGGAGTTGATATTATAGTAGCATGTCCAAAAGGATATGAGCCGAATAAAGAGATTTTAGAGAGAGCAAAAAAATATGCAAAAGAAAAAGGAAGCATGGTTGAGATAACTCATGACCCTACGGAAGCGGTGAAAAAAGCTGAGTTTGTTTATACCGATGTATGGGTAAGCATGGGACAAGAAAATGAAAGAGAGCAGAGATTAAAGGTTTTTAGAGATTTTCAGGTAAATTCAAGGCTTTTAAGCTATGGTCATAAGCCCTATGTGATGCATTGCTTACCAGCGAGAAGGGGAGAAGAGATAACCGACGAGGTAATAGAAAGCGAGAAATCCTTGGTTTTAAGACAAGCTGAAAATAGATTGCATGTCCAAAAGGCTATTCTCTTTTATATTTTCTCGCATCTCCAAGATAAAGAATAACGGGGAAAAACAGAATAACTGAGAGAGTGCAGAACGCTATACCTATAGTCATGCTCAACCCCATGTTCTTTAAGCCAAGCATTGTTGCAAAAGATAAGGCAGAGAAGCCCATTATCGTAGTAGTAGAAGAAGACAAAATGGACCTCGCGGTCTTTATTAAACCCTTAATTAAATCTCTCTCCTCAAGATATCTGTGAGTAATTAATATTGAATAGTCAATTCCTATGCCTAGGATTGTTGAAGCCAAACCTATGGTCTCTGGTCTGAGAGGGACTTTTAAATATCCTAAGGTAGCGAAGGTTAAATACAAAGCTATCAACAAAGGTGAGGCAACGAGAATACTTCTCCTGAAACTTCTTAAATCTAAGTATAATATTGAAAACACGAGAACTAAAGCTACTAAGGTAACTCTCGAGAAATCCTGCATCATTAGCTTACCAGTAACCCAAGAAACCGCGGGAGAACCAGCGAACTTTATTTTTATCCCCTCTTCGCTTAGCATGGCAGCATCTCTATATAGATTTCTCATTAGCTCTTTTATCTTTTTGGTATCTGTCCCGACATCGACGCTTATGAAACTTATACACATCGATAAATCATCGCTGATTAATGGCGATTCTATTTTTTTAAGCTCGTTTTCTTCGGGTATTCTACCATAGTTAAACTTAAGCTCTTCTGGTAAGCCAAATACCTGAGAAACATACTTCTCGTCTTTAAAAAGATTTTCAGCCTTTATTATATAATCAATAACTTTTTTATTTCTTATTTCTTTATAAATTTTCTTATCAACCTCAAATATGGCAATAACCATCTCAGCTCCACCAAAATTATCTCTAATACTATACATGCTCCTTATAACTGGCAAATCTTGTGGTAAAGACTTTTCACTACTACTTTCCATAGTTAGTCCTTTAAATCCTGAAGAGAAGATTGCAAGCATTAAAAAACATAGTAAAAGGAATATTTTATATTTTTTAAGTTGAAATTCAAAGAATTTCTTTACAGTTTTTTCAAATTTACTTATTTTTGAAATTTTTTCCTCTGGATAAAATCTTTCTTTGGCTAAGAATAGTGAAGGTAAGCAAAAGAGTGCTGCAAACATAGCATAGAACATTCCTACCACGCCCAGAGCTCCGAAATCTCTCAATCCGGGCATTTTGGCAAGGAGAAGAGAGCCAAATCCCACCATTGTTGTTGCAGAAGTTGCGAGTATTGCTTTTCCAGTAGTTGTTAAAGTTTTTTCCGCTTTCTCAGGGTTTTCCGCCTCTTCTCTTAGTCTATGGGTAATGTGTATGCCATAGTCTATTCCTAAACCAAGCAACATGGGAGCGATACCTATGGTCATTACCGAAACAGGAACGCCGAGAAAGGTTAGTGTGCCGGCTGTCCAAATTATCGCAAGGGTGACGGAGATTAAAGGAAGAATACCTCTTTTTATTGATGCTAAGGTCAAAGACAAAGTAATGAAAATTAAAAGATAACCTATCATCGTTATTCTTACTCCATCTTGCTTTATAAGCTCAAATAGTGTTTTTCTCACCATCACTATGCCTGTGAGCTCTGTTTTTATTCCAGAAGGTTTTCCCGTATTCTCAACGTCCATCTTTATTCTTTCAACAAAATCGTTGAGTTGCTTTTCATCACTCGCTACGAAGGTTTGAATTCTTATTGAAGTTAAGGAGTAGTCTTCGCTAATCCATTGCCTTGCAAAAAAATTTTTGTCAATCAAGCTCCTGCTTTCTTCTAGACTTGAAGGAATGTAAGGGAGAAAATCTAATATACTTTGCACATTGCTAACCTCTGGCTCCTTCTTTATTCTATTCTCAAGCTCCTCTATATACGAAAGAACTCTCGGGTCTCTTATGTCTATTACCTTATTTCTTGTTTGTGAATCTCTGTCTAATCCTATTGCAATAATAATGAAATCCCCCCCACCAAACTCATCTCTTATCAAATTCGTGTTTCTTATAACTTCAACATCCTGAGGTATCATTTTCTCCATGTTAGCTTGGATTTCTAAATGGGAAGCCTCTTCTAAGCAGAGTATTGTAAAGATTGCAAAAAAAGCTAATATTATAAAGTGATACTTTCTGTGAAGCTTGCCTACGGCGAGGAGAATTTGAGTTATCAATCTACTATCACCAGATAGTAGTAATTCAATAAAGTTTATATATTTTTTCGTTAAGAGAGTATAAAGATGATTAAAGAACTGATGAAATTTGGTTTAACAGAGTATGAGGCAAAATGCTATCTTTCTCTGCTCAAACTTGAGAAATCATCAGCATTAGAGCTATGCAAATCTACTGGTATCCCAGATTCAAGAATATATAATGTATTAGCTTCCTTAGAGAAAAAAGGATTTATTAAGGTTGAGGAAGGAGTTCCAAAAAAGTATATTCCTTGTAATCCAGAGAAATGCATAGAAAATGCTTTTCAGAGGATTGTTGATGATTTAAAAAAAGCAAAAGAAGTATTAAAGGAATTGAAAAAAATATATCACGAAAAAAAACCAGAAATAGAAATAATAAATGGAAAAAATAAGATTTTAGAGAATTTGGAGGAGATAATAAGTAAAGAAGATTATATCAAAATTGCCATATACCGAGGAGACCAAATACCTCCGACAAAGCTCAAGGAAATACTCAAAGGTAAGAAGGTTAAGGTGATAGTGGGAGACGAAAAGCTTAAGAAGTACTTTCCAGAAGCAAAGGTAGATTCAAGGCATTTTTTGCATGGCGTTATTGTTATCACCAAGAAAGCCATTCTACTAACTCCTCCGATAAGCACCAAGAAAAAAATAGCCTACATAGGCTTTAATGAGGATTCCATAAGTTTGGCTGAAAAAACCTTCAACCATCTCTGGGAGGAAGCAAAATGAAAAACCTTCTCTTACCTTGTATAATCCTAACCCTTTGGTTGGGATTAGGATCGGGATTAACCCACGCAGTAGAAGCAGAATTCTACATAACCAAGATAACCTCTCCAGAAAATCTGCAAATAGCACCTGGAGAAACTGCGTTGTTGAATATTACTTTGAAAAACCTAAGACCGAACTTCGCCTTATACCTAAAAGCCTCCTTAGACCCCAACGACACCACACCAATAGATGCCTTAGGCCCAGCAACAATCTGGGTAACAAAAAAAGCAAAACAAGCCCAAGAATCACAACAATACTTCGGAGCAGTTCTCCAAGGAGAAGAAGTGGGAATAGCATTCAAAATCTATGCAAAACCAGACGCCGAAGAAAAAGTCTACCAAGTACCCTTAGTATTAACATGGAAAAACGAAAAGCTCCAAGACGTTACGCAGACCATATGCGTGGGCATACTAATAAAAGGAAAACCCAACCTACAAATAGCGGGAGTAGAAACAGACCCCGTTGAGATAAGGGCAGGCGACAACAACGTAAAACTCAAAATAACAATCCAAAACACCGGAGAAGCGGAAGCAAAAAACGTGAAAGCAAAACTTTTACTAGACGAAATTAAAACTAAAACTTTTAAGCCCTCCTACTCAAAAAGCGACCAAGCATTCATAGGCAAACTATCAAAAGACCAAACACAAGAAGCAACATTCTACATCGACATAAACCAAACGGCAAAACCGGGAAAATACAAGCTACCAATAGAAATAACCTACGAGGAAAATAACAATAACAACAGTTACAAAACCCTAAAAACGATCGAATTGCTGGTAGAACCAAAACCCTACTTTACAATAACAAAAACGAAAACAAAACCAGAAAAAGCATACCCCGGCAACGATGTTATCCTCTACATCACCATAAAAAACATTGGCCATGAAAAGGCAGAAAACGTTGACGTAAGAATAGTAAGAGACGCCTCCCAACCATTCACCTTCGACACGAGGAGCGATTACATAGGTACATTAAACCCAAAAGAAGAAGGCACAGCCTTAATAAAATTCAGCATAGACAAAAACGCCTTAGCTAAGGAATATAATCTAAAAATAATAGTAAGAGCGACGGGAGATTCAGAGATAGGCGACACAAACGTTTACACCCAAACCTTAAAGGCGCCTATAAAAGTCCAAGAAGGCGGAGGTGAGGAGAGTAAGGTAGGATATGCCCTAATAGTGCTCGTGGTTGCAATAATAATAACAATTCTGGGAAAAAGATTTATTAAAACCAAAGAATAACCCAAGAACATGTATGAACTTAGATGCATAGAATGTAGAGAGAGATATGCTCCAGAAGAAATAATATTCACTTGCAAGAAATGCAATGGCTTGCTTGAAGTTTGGATGAATCTCAGCGAAATAGAAGTTAAAAGGGAAGAACTTGAAAAAAGAATGTTTGGAGTATGGAGATATAGAGAATTTTTGCCTGTAGGCAAAAAAACAAAGATAATAACACTTCAGGAAGGTGGAACTCCCTTATATAAGGCTGAAAACCTAAGTAAAGAGCTTGGAGTAGAGCTTTATATAAAAAATGAAGGTGCAAATCCTACAGGCAGCTTTAAGGACAGAGGAATGACTCTCGGTGTTACTAAAGCAATAGAATTAAAGGCTAAGGCAGTGGGATGTGCTTCTACTGGCAATACCTCTGCTTCTCTCGCAGCATATGCCGCAAAAGCTGGAATAAAATGCTTTGTTTTATTACCCGCTGGCAAAATTGCCTTAGGAAAGCTCGCCCAAGCAATTTTACATGGAGCTGTAGTTATAGGTATAAGAGGGAATTTTGATGTCGCTTTGAAACTAATAAGAGAGGCAAGTCAAAAATTCAACATTTACTTGCTTAACTCAATAAATCCATGGCGTTTAGAAGGGCAGAAAACCGAAGCCTATGAGATAATAGACCAGCTTGTCTTTGAGGTTCCAGATAGAGTTGTAGTGCCCGTAGGAAACTGCGGAAACATCTCAGCTATCTGGAAGGGATTTAAAGAGTTTTATGAATATGGCTTTATAAATGAACTTCCTATCATGACAGGGATACAAGCCGAAAAAGCTTCGCCTGTAGTAAAAGCCTTTAAAGAAGGAAAAGATAAAATCTCACCAATAGAGAAGCCAGAAACCATAGCTACAGCTATAAGGATAGGTAAACCAGTAAATGCTCCAAAGGCTTTAAGAGCTATTAGAGAGTCTCGAGGCTATGCTGAAAGTTGTACCGACGAGGAAATAATAGAAGCCCAAAAACTTCTTGCGAGAAAGGAAGGAATTGGGGTAGAACCGGCTTCCGCAACTTCAATAGCTGGCGTTATAAAGCTTATCGATGAGGGAATAATAGACAAGGGTGAAAGAGTGGTTTGCATTACTACGGGTCATGCTTTAAAAGATCCTGAGATAGTATTTAGTAGATATGAAAAACCTATAGAAATAGAGCCAGATATAGAAGCTTTAAGTAGCATTATCACCAAATAAATATTATGGTGATATCATGGTGGTAGGAGTATGTATGATAAATGTAGAGTTGGGGAGGGAGAAGGAGATAAAAAATAAACTTGCAAAAATAGATGAAATAAAGGAGCTTGTCCATGTATTTGGTGAGTATGATTTTATTGCAATAATAGAAACAGAAGGTTTAAAATCCCTAAATGAGGTAGTAGATAACATAAGAACAATAGACGGAGTAACGGCCACGAGAACTATAATAGGTGCAGAGTTTTAATTAATTCTACTAAGGTCCTCCCAAAACTTACATGTAAACAAGCCTGTGCAGCTCTTCTTTCTTCCTAATTCCCATTGAAACAATCATCCCCAGTAAAAGGACATCCAGTCCAACGAACTTTTTAACAGATTTCCTCGTATACCTGTGCAATCTATCCAAGGAAAAAGAATTCTTAGCCAGCTTAAACAAATCCTCCATTCTACTTCTTATAGATCTGTATCTCTCCCATTTCAAAATCATTTCCCTGAATTTCCTTGCTAACTTTATGAAAATATCCTTTCTCAAACTGTTAGAATTAAAAACCTCAAGAGGATAGGAGAGCAACCCCAAAGCTCTGCTTAAACTGAAGTTCTTCCTCGGAAAGATCAAAGGAACAATTCTGAACCTCGTAATATTTTAAGTTTTTGTAGCTGTAGTAACCTTTATC
>CBFDVL010000036.1:0-12395 GCA_965613365.1 uncultured archaeon
CCATAGAAGCTAAAATTGATATAAGAAAGTATAATTTGTCAAATGATCAGATAAATTGCATAGCATAATTAACATAAACATTAAGAAATTTGAGAAATTATTAGTCAAATTAAAAGAAGAAAGTAATCGTATGCGAATACTTCGAAGTATAACTGTAGCTCACCAGATTAATAAATTTTTTAAACCTTAACTTCACCTTTATAATTATAGTAAGACTTTAAGAATAATCTGGAGGTTGGCAAAATGTCCAGAGAATTGTGTCCAGTATGTGAAGGAAAGGGATGGGTCACATATAAGCCAAGTTTTATAGAGAGGCTACTGGGAGGAAGCACTGCAGTAAAGGTATGTCCAAAATGCAACGGGGCTAAGTGGATAGGAGGAGAATAATCCTTACTGTTTTTCTTTTTTTTATTTTATTATTGTCGTGCAAAAATTTATATATTATTAATCATGACAAATTCACTCAGATGTTTGTCGTAGAAGACTTGATATTGGGTGAAGAAAAAATCGAGTATGTCAAGCTTGGTAAAGAGAAGGGATTTAGTGCACTTGAGAACGAGATTATTCTAAAAGACCTGTGCATGAGCTGTGGTCTATGCGAGAGTATATGTCAAGAGGAAGTAATAAAAGTAGAAGAACAACCTTTGCTGATCGGCGAATGCTCAAATTGCGGGGATTGTCTTATCTATTGTCCAAGAAGCTTTCTACCTATCGATGATGGCGAGCTATTAGGAGAATACGTAATTAAAATAGCTGCAAGAGCAAAGGACGAAAGGATAACAAAAGTATCTCAGGACGGCGGGTTTGTAACCGCTTTGCTGTGCTATGCTCTTGAGAAGAAAATCATAGATGGAGCAATAGTAAGCATGACAACAGAGGAATGGAGGGCTAAGCCTTTCCTAGCAACAAGCATTGAAGAGATAATAAATGCCGCTGGCTCGAAATACACTCCATCGCCAAATCTTAGACTACTCAAAGGAGCGAAGGAAAGAGGTTTAAAGTCTATAGCTTTGGTTGGCTTGCCATGCCACATTCAAGGAGTAGCTAAGCTACAACATTATAATAATGATTTAGCAAAAATAATAAAGTTCGCAGTAGGCTTATTCTGTAAAAGCAGCTTTAATACATCTTTACTAAGAGAATTTGTTACAAAATATAATATAGACTTAAATAAGGTTAAAAAACTCGATATTAAGGGTAAATACTTCAGAGTATATAAAAATGGAGACGTTATAAAGGTTCCAATGAAGGAAATAGGCAAATTTGCAAGAAGCTCATGTAAATATTGTTTTGATTTCTCGGCCAAGCTTGCGGACTTTTCAGTAGGTTCGGTTGGCTCGGCAGAAGGCTACTCCACAGTTATTGTTAGAAGCGAAATTGCAAATGAGCTTCTAAACGGAATGATGGAGGAAGGAGTAATAGAAACGACAGAGGTAGAAGATGAGCTAATAATAAAACTCTCTGAAACGAAGATAAAGGAAGCCAAAAAGAGGGTTAAAGCCAAGATAAAAGAAGAGCTTCCACTCGCATTAAAGCAATTTGTAAGGTGATTGCTTTGAAGAAAATAAGAATAAAGGAGTTTTCCTCAGGACTATTAAACTTGGAAAATGTAATGATAGAAATCGGAGAGATAGAGGAGGAGTGGGAGCCCCAAGGTCCGACTCCAAAGCCCGGAGTAACCGATTTGAGAGAATGGGATTTTAAATTGCTAAGTAGATATTCTCCTTTATACACTCCGGTTTGCGATATGTGTTGTTTATGTACATATGGTAAGTGTGATTTATCAGATAATAAGAAAGGTTCTTGTGGAATAGACTTGGAAACCCAGCAAGCAAGAATGCTTGCCTTACAGTGCTGCATAGGCGCAGCAGCGCATGCGGCGCATGCAAGGCACATGCTTGAGCACCTTATAAAGCATCTCGGAAGAGATTATGAGATAGGTCTTGGATTGAATATTCAGATAGAAGCACCTATAACAAGAGTAGTTGTTGGCATGAAACCAAGAACGCTTGGCGATCTTGAGAGAGCTTTGGGTTATGTGGAGGAGCAAATCACGCATGTTCTCTCCTCAACGCATACTGGACAAGAGGGTAGCGCCATAGATTACGAATCCAAAGCGCTACATGTGAGCATGATAGATAATCTTGCCAAGGAGATAGCCGACCTTGCTCAGATAGTTGGCTACAACTTTCCAAAAGGAGATGCCGATGCTCCCCTTGTTGAGATTGGTATAGGGGCAATAGATAAGGAAAAGCCAGTAGTACTATGCATAGGACATAATGTAGCCCCCGGCTCGGCGGTTATAGATTATCTTGAAAGAAATAACTTAACCGACAAAGTTGAGGTATGTGGAATTTGCTGCACCGCTCATGACTTAACAAGGAAGAGCGATAGCGCAAAAATCGTAGGTAGCTTGGCAAGGCAATTAGAGTTTGTTCGCTTAGGAATAGCGGATGTGATAATGCTTGATGAGCAATGCGTGAGAACAGATGTTTATCATGAAGCTAAGAAGGTCAAAACTCCGGTTATAGCTACCTGTGATAAAATCTGCTTAGGATTAAAGAACAGAACAAAGGATAGGGTCGAAAGCATAGTTATGGATTTGGTTACTGGTAGAGAAGACGGAGTTTTGATTCTAGACCCTGAAAAAGCTGGAGAGGTCGCAGTTAAAGTTGCGCAGATGATAGCACCTTTGAGAAAGGATACCAAAGCCATGCCAAGCAAAGAAGAGTTGATAAAACTTGCTGAAAAATGCATCTCATGTTACCATTGCCAGAGAGCCTGCGAAAGGGAATTGCCGATACCCAAAGCCATGAAAGAGGCAAGCAGAGGCAATTTTTCATTGCTTGCCGAGATAAGGGAGCTTTGCATATTCTGTGCAAGGTGTGAGAGCGCATGCAAGAAGGGCTTGCCGATAACAACGATGCTTACTAAGGCATCTCTTGCGAAAATAAAGGAAGAGAAGTATAAGGTTAGAGCGGGAAGAGGACCTGTGCAAGATGTGGAGATAAGAAATGTAGGTCCACCCATAGTTCTTGGGGAAATACCTGGGGTTATTTTATTGGCAGGGTGTGCAAATTATCCCAATGGTTATAGAGAGGTAGCTGAAATAGCACACGAATTTCTAAAGCGAAGATACATAGTAACAGCCACTGGTTGCTCTGCCATGGACATAGCAATGTACAAAACAGAGAACGGAAAAAGCTTATACGAAGAATTCCCAGGTGATTTTGACGCCGGCTGTTTGGTTAATATTGGTTCCTGTGTAGCTAACGCTCACGTAATAGGTGCTGCAATAAAAATACCAAAGATATTCGGGAGGCGAAACCTTAGAGGGAACTTTGAGGAGATTGCCGATTATATCTATAACCGTGTAGGAGCCGTTGCTATAGTCTGGGGAACGATGTCTCAAAAGGCTATTTCAATATCAACGGGAGCAAACCGCTGGGGAGTACCAGTTATCTTCGGTCCTCAAGGATTGAAGTACAGAAGAGCATTGCTTGGTAAAAAAGAGCTTTGGGAAGTAAACGATGCAAGAAGTGGAGAGAAGGTAAAAAGCGACCCCGCTCCGCTACATTTAGCTTATAGTGCAGAGACTAAGGAGGAAGCGATGGTAATGGCAGCTAAGCTCTGCATAAGACCGAACGACACTACTAAAGGAAGACAAATCAAGCTGGCTCATTACGTAGATTTGCATGAAAGGTTCTTTGGTTCTCTGCCAGATGACCTTCATCTCTATGTAAGAAGTGAAGCAGACATACCCCTAACAAAGAAAGAAGTGATAATGAAAATACTCAAAGAAAGGGGTTGGAAGCCGAGAAGAATACCCGACCCAACATTGAGAGAGGTGAGATAGATGAAACCTTGGATAGTTAGTTATGTACCCGGGCATAAAGAAGCCATCGTAGTAAATGCAAATGGTGCGGCAAGAATAATAAAAAGAGCAGAGAGACCGGCGATGGTAATAGGCTCTACGATAAATGAAAAAATGATAGAGTATGCTAAGAAAATGCAGAACTTGGGTATTGAGATAATCTCCTCCTGCAATTCAGCAAAATTCTTTGAAAATGTAAAATGTACAACCGTTCTTGAGGCTATAAGAGACATAAAGGAAGAAGAAAAGTATGATTTGGTAATCTTCCTTGGAATAAGATACTTCTTTACTTACCACTTGCTCTCTGCCTTGAAAAATTATAAAGTCAAAACTCTTGATATTTCTGGAAAATTCCAGCCAAACGCAAGCTACTCCTTTGATAATCTAAGCGAGAAAGAATGGGAAGAAAGCATGGGGAAGCTAATAAAACTTCTGGAGGTTAGTTAGATGTTTGAAAACATTCCCGTGGATGTCGGAATGATATACGAGGGAGAGAGGATAAGAAAGCATGCGATGCATGCCGACTTAGGAGGACCAAAGGCTATAGGGGTGGAGTTACTTAGAGTTGTGCCCATGGAGAAAATTGAAAAAGATGAAGTTATAATCAAAGGTAAAGATATCCAAGAGATGGAAGAAGGTAAAGCTTATCCCTTCGGCATGTTTATAGAGGTTGCTGGAGAAAAACTTGAAGAAGACCTTGAGGGAATATTCGAAAGAAAAATTCACTACTTCTTAAATTATATCCAAGGCTTTATGCATCTTAACTCGAGAGATACTATATGGTGTAGGGTTAGCAAAGAAGCTAAGAAGAAAGGTCTTACTTTAAAACATATAGCAGAGATTCTAATAACCTTTTACAAAACAGAGTTTGAAGTTATTAAGAAGGTTAGGGTTACCTTGCTCACCGATGAAGAAGAAGTTAAAAAGTTTATAGAAAAAGCAAGGGCGATATATGAAAAGAGAGATGCGAGGTCAAGAAAGCTTAGAGATGAAGACGTAGATATATTCTATGCTTGCATTCTTTGTCAAAGCTTTGCTCCTCAGCATGTCTGCATAATCTCACCAAATAGAATTTCTCTATGTGGCTCTATTTCATGGTTTGAGGGTAGAGCTGCAGTTAAAATAGATCCTCATGGCCCAATATTCGAGGTTAAAAAAGGCGAGTTATTAGACGAAGAGAAAGGAGAATACTCCGGGGTAAATGAGGCTGTTAAAAAGGCTTCAAATGGAGCAATAGAAAGAATCTACATGCACAGCATGTTTGGCTATCCCCATACTTCTTGCGGATGCTTTGAGGCAATAGCTTTTTACATTCCAGAGGTAGATGGCATAGGAATTGTTCACAGAAACTTTAAAGGGCTTACTCCATTTGGCTTGCCCTTCTCGACCCTTGCTTCTCAAACGGGAGGGGGAATCCAGCAAGAGGGTTTTCTCGGCATAGCAATAGAGTATCTACGCTCAAGCAAATTTTTCCAAGGGGATGGAGGCTGGGAGAGAATAGTCTGGCTTCCAAAGGAGCTTAAGGAAAGGGTAAAGGATGCGATACCTCAAGAGCTCTATGATAAGATAGCAACCGAAGAAATAGGTGATATTGAGGAGCTTAAGAATTTCTTAAGGGAAAAACAACACCCCGTGGTTAGGAGATGGGTAGAGAAGAAAGAGGAAAAAGAAGAGCCGGCAATTGTTGCAGAGGAACTTGAGCTTCCTGCTATAGGAGGGGGGATCAAAATAATTCTAAAGAATGCAAAAATCTATGCAGAGACCGTGATAATCAAAAAGACGGAGAAAAAATAATGGTTAAAATGATTGCGGTCTCGGGTAAAGGCGGTGTGGGAAAAACCATGGTTTCATGTTTGTTAATAAAATCACTTGCAGAACTTGGAATAGAGAATATTCTTGCGATAGACGCTGATCCAGATTCAAATCTAGCAGAGAGTTTAGGAGAAAGAGTAGAGAAAACCATAGGAGACATAAGGGAAGAGATTTTCAATGAGAAAGCACAAGTAGGAGTCTCTTGGAGAGATGTGCTTGAGTATAGAATCATGGAGACAATGGTAGAGACAGATAAATTTGATTTGATTGCAATGGGAAGACCCGAAGGTCCTGGTTGCTATTGTGCAATAAACCATGTGCTAAGAGAGGTTATAGACATCTTTGCTAAGAACTATGATGTTGTTGTTATTGATACGGAAGCTGGATTAGAGCACTTGAGCAGAAGGACTACGAGAAATGTTGACGTATTGCTCATAGTTACAGATGCTACAAAGAAGGGAATTACAACTTGTAAAAGAATAATGGAACTTTCCAAGAAACTTGATATAAATATTGGTAAAATTTATGGGATTATAAACAGAGCGAGCGAAGATATTCGGGAGATAATTAATTCTGCTAATGAAATCGGACTTGAGATAATAGGAATTATACCAGAAGATGAATATGTTAGGGAGTATGATTTGCATGGAAAACCTCTGGTAGAGCTTCCTAAGGATTCTAAGGCTTGGGTTTCTGTTAGGGAGATAGCTGAGAAGATAATCGGAGAGGATAAGCGTGATGAACCTACTTGAAGAGCTTGACGAAATAGTGTTGAAAAATGTTAGAATTGATGTGGAGGAGCTTGTAATAGAACTTGAAACTCCCTCACAAAGAATAATTAGGAAGCTCCCATTACCAAAGCAAGAGTTTTTCCTGCCTATATATGAGTATTCAGGAAAAATAGCAGAGGTAACCATAGGTGGAGGTAGTAGAAAGAAGGTTATTAAGATAGGAGGTCAGGCTTCGCTTTACTGGTTTGAAAAAGGAATTGAAAACAGAGCAGTTATAACCTATGATGTATTTGATTGTCCTCAGCCTCAATTTCCTAAGGCATTAAAGCAAGCCTGGAGCGAGGTTTGGGATTCCCCAGAGGAATGGGCGAAAAAAGCTGTTGAGAGAGGAGCAGATCTTGTCACAATTCATTTGGTCTCAACAGACCCAAAAATAATGGATACCTCTCCAAGGGAAGCAGCAAGAACCGTCGAAGAAATTTTACAAGCAATCGACGTTCCTCTTGTGGTTGGAGGATGCGGAAATCCAGAAAAAGACCCAAAAACTCTTGCAAAGGTTGCGGAGATAGCGGAAGGAGAAAGATGCGTATTGGCAAGTGCAAATTTAGACTTAGATTATAAGAAGATAGTTGAAGCTGCAAAGAAATATGACCATAACGTTGTTTCTTGGGTTTCTCTTGATATTAATGACCAAAAGCATTTGAATAGATTGCTCTTAAAGGAGGGTCTTCCCAAGGAAAGAATAATTCAAGACCCCACAACCGCAGCCTTGGGGTATGGTATAGAATATACCTTCACAATAATAGAAAGGATAAAGCAAAATGCTTTAAAGGGGGACGAAGAACTTCAGATGCCAATTTCATGTGGAGTTACAAACGCATGGGGAGCAAGAGAATCATGGAGAAATGTTGAGGAATGGGGTCCAAGAGAGTATCGAGGTCCTCTCTGGGAAGCGATTACTGGAATAACGGTATTGCTTGCCGGCGCCGACATGCTAATGATGCTTCATCCTCTCGCGACAAAGAAGGTAAAGGAGATTATCCAAGCCATAGGTAGAGAGCTTGAAGGAGCAAATGTAGAGTATGAGAAATGGCTCGAGGTTTAAAAAATGAATCCAATAGAAATTCATAAGCTTCTCCCAAAGAAAAATTGTGGAGAGTGTGGAGTAGCTACTTGCATGGCGTTTGCAATTAAGCTACTTAGCAAAAAAGCTTCTCTTGAAGAATGCAAGCATATAAAAAAGGCAGAATATATTAGAAATTACGTTATGCTTAAGGAAATGCTTGCTCCTTTGCTTAAAGCAAAGGAAACAAGGCTTATAATAAATGAAAAGCTCTGTAATGGCTGTGGTAATTGCGTTGTTGTATGTCCTTCAAATGTTTCTATATCTTTAAGCATCGCAGGTGGAAAAGGACCCGAGAATAAAAACGTGGTATTTAGAGTAAGCAACGGCTTGCTTCTTACTGAGAATTTAATACTCTGCAAGAGATTTGAAGAAGAGGAAAATGCTCAACCTTGTACGGCTTGCATTAATGCATGCCCAATAGAAGCAATTGAATTTGCATAGGTGGAAAAAATGAGAGCAACTTTAACTGAGGTTTATAAGCTTCTCCCAAAGAAAAATTGTGGAGAGTGTGGGGTAGCTACTTGCATGGCGTTTGCCTCATCGCTTATAGCAAAGGAGACGAGTATCGATAAATGTCCCGAACTCAAAGGCAAGAAGAAACAAAAACTCATAGAACTCCTCGCACCTCCAATTAAAGCTGTGGTTATAGGCTCGGGAGACAATACTCTGGTCATAGGCGGAAAGGAGGTAATGTATAGACATGAGCTTAGATATGATAATCCTACGGGCATAGCAATAGATTTGCACGATGAGATGAGCGAAGAGGAGATTAAAGCTAAAATAAGGAAAATAGAAGAATACTCAATAGAAAGAATAGGAGAGAAGTTAAAAATAGATGCGATAGCTCTAAAGTCAAAGAGCAATGATCCTCTTAAATTTGGAGAAGCTTTATTAACTGTGATGGAAAACTCAAAGCTTCCTTTAATTTTATGCTCCTTTAACCCAGAGGTACTTAAAGTAGGATTGGAAATGGCTCAAGATAGAAATCCTTTGGTCTATGCGATAAATGAAAGCAATTTTTCTGAAATAAGCGAACTCGTAAAGAAATATTCTTTACCTGTGGTAGTATCTTCCCCGAGAAATGTAGAGAAACTCATGAAGCTAAGTGGAAAGTTAATGTCTCAGGGGATTGAAGATATCGTTTTGGATATAGGAACATATCCCTATGGTAAAGAGTATGCGGAGATGCTTGATAACCTTGTTATTATAAGAAGATTAGCTATAGAAAAAGAAGTAAAAGAACTTGGGTTTCCAATATTGGGGGCTTCTTCTATTGTCTGGACGGTTAAAGATGGAATAGAAGCCAGCTTCGACGAAGCCTGCCTTGCAGCAAGCTTGATTCTTAGATATTGCGATATATTGATAATGCATGCCTTTGAGCCTCTAACTCTTCTGCCTCTACTAACTCTAAGGCAGAACATATACACAGACCCAAAGAAGCCAACGAGCGTTTCTCCCGGGTTATATATTATTGGCTCGCCGGACGAGAATTCACCAGTATTAATTACTACGAATTTTGCTTTAACTTACTATACTGTTTCGGGAGACATAGAATCGGGACAAGTGAGTTGTTATCTTCTCGTTGCGGATACTGAAGGCTTAGCTGTAGAGCCAGCTCTGGCTGGAGGAAAGCTCAATGCAATAACGGTTAAAGAGACTATTGAAAAGTCTGGAATAGAAAATAAGGTAAAGCACAGGAAATTAATAATCCCAGGGGTAGCGGCAAGAATTCAGGGCGAGATAGAAGACGTAGCTAAGTGGGAAGTAATGGTTGGACCAATAGACTCCTCAAGAATTCCAAATTATATAAGAAAGCATTGGGTGGTAGAATGATAGAGGTAACTTTGATTACGGGCAGAACCATAGGGCAAGGTATTACAATAGACGAAAAATGCGAGGAAGAATATGTAAAGGAGGTAGCGATCTGCGAGCTTAATGTCAAAGATATGGAGAAGTTAGGGATAAAAGACGGGGATGTGATTAGAGTTTCTACTCAAGAAGGCGAGGTTTTTGTTTTTGCAAAGGCTTCTGAAAATGTTGGAAAAGGCACGGCTTTCATGCCTCTTGGAGTATGGGTTAATGCCATAATTCCAAAAGGAACAGACAGCACGGGAATGCCAACCTTCAAAGGAATAAGAGCAAGAGTCGAGCCTGCTAAGGGTGAAGAGGTTTTAAGTGCGGAGAAGCTTATCTGGAGGATAATAAATGAAGATTAGTGACGTTGTTTGTCCCTTCTGCGGTGCCTTATGCGACGATCTTGAGGTAATAGTGGAGAACAACGAAATAAAGAGTGTTGAGAATGCCTGCAAACTTGGAGCGAGCAAATTTCTAAGGATCGAAAAAAGATTAAAAAAGCCAATGATTAGGAAAAATGGCAAACTTGTAGAGGTTAGCATAGGAGAAGCAATTGAAAAAGCAAGTGAAATTCTAATAAATTCGCAAAAACCCCTGCTTTATGGTTTTTCCTCAACGAGTTGCGAAGCTCAAGCTCTGGGGATAGAGCTTGCAGAAACTGTTAATGGAGTTATAGACTGCACCTCTTCAGTATGCCATGGACCAAGCATAATTGCGATACATGAAGTTGGCTGTCCCTCTGTTACTCTTGGTGAGATTAAGAACAGGGCTGACCTTGTTATATACTGGGGTTCAAATCCAATGCATGCTCATCCTCGACACTTATCGAGGTATAGTATATTTCCAAGGGGAAAATTCACAGAACGTGGCTTACAAGATAGGGAGCTTATAGTTGTTGATGTAAGAGAGACAGATACAGCAAAACTTGCAGACTGGTTCATTAAAGTAAAGCCCAATAGAGATTTTGAAGTGTTAAACGCTTTAAGAACAATTTTGAATAAAGGAGAAATTCACCAAGATGAAGTTGGAGGTGTAAGCAAAGAAGATTTAATAAAACTTGTTGAAAAAATGAAATCTTGTAGGTTTGGCATTTTATTTTTTGGGCTCGGACTAACGATGAGCTCAGGAAAGCATAGAAACGTAGTAGAAGCCATAAGTCTTGTGAGAGACTTAAATCACTATACCAAGTTTAGTATAATGCCGATGAGAGGACATTACAATGTCACCGGCTTTAATGAGGTTTTAACATGGCAAACGGGATTTCCTTATGCAGTTGATTTTACCAAGGGTTATCCATGGTATAATCCCGGAGAAACCGATGCAAATTCATTGTTGCAAAGAGAGGATGTTGATGCTGCGCTTATAATAGCCTCTGACCCCGTTGCAAACTTTCCAAGGGCTTCTGTAAAATATCTCTCAAAAATACCAATAATAGTTATAGACCCCTTTGAAAATCTCACCACCCAAATCGCAAATGTAGTAATACCCTCAACCATTGTTGGTGTAGAAGAAGAAGGCTCTGCTTATAGAATGGATACTGTGCCATTGAGGCTCAGAAGAGTGGTAACTCCGCCTAAAGGATTACTAAGCGATGAAGAAATTTTGAGAAGGATTTTGAATAAGGTTAGAAAATAACGAAAATTATTTATATTGATAACAATTGCGCAATTTAATATGCCAACTACAATTACAATTAAGGAAGATACTAAAAAAATTTTGAGCATGATGAAGGGGGAAGAGGACTGGGATACATTTTTAAAAGAGCTTATAAAAGAATACCTGAGAATGAAGAGAGAACTCGCAAGAAAAAAACTCAAAGAACTTTTTATTGAGGAAACGAGGGTTAAGAAATGGACGAGGGAGTACTAATAGATACAGATGTGCTAATAGATTATGTAAAAGGCAAGCAAGAACTACCACCTCTACAACTTTATCTTTCCGAGATAACGCTTTATGAATTCATAAGAGGGACGAAAGATATAGCCAAAGCCAAATCAATACTTGAAGATTGCTTTATAATCATTTTCCATGATAATTCAATTATCAAAAAAGCCTCCGAAATCTGGGTAAGTTTAAAAAATAAAGGCGAAATTTTAGATGACAGAGATATAATGATTGCCTCTACGGCGATTGCTAAAAAACTTCCTCTTCTAACCAGAAATAAAAAACATTACAATAGATTGGAGAAGTTCGGTTTGGTGCTTTATTATTCTTAAAACTCAAAATAGATGGAGGCTAACCCATTGGCAAAAGCAGAAGGTAAACCTAAGGCAATTTATCTTCTGATACTCATATTTATTGGTATAATAGGAGTAGGTTACACTCTAATCAATGCCTCCAATAAATATGGTTTCTTACACGGAGAAGCTCTCAAGCTTTACATCGACAAAATAACGAAAAGAGATTCTGACAACGATGGAATAACCAACTACGATGAGAAGACAACAGCTTATTGCCTCATAAACGGGCAATGGGTAAAAGTCACAGAATACTCTTATTCTAACTGCAAGTTTCTAAAATTTCTAAATCCAGAAAAAAAATGATACCGATGGCGATGGAATAAGCGATTACGACGAGATTTACAAGTATAAAACGATTCCCGTTATCGCAGATAGCGATGGAGATACTCTACCTGATGGTTACGAAATCTTCGAATCAAAAACAGACCCAAACAAAGTAGACACCGATAACGATGGCTTTCCGGACGATATCGAATTGAAAGTTTACGAAAACTATACAGACCCGAATGATCCGAATCTCCTGAAGGACACCGATGGCGACGGCTACACAGGTTGGTTCGAGAAATATGTTTTGCATACGAATCCATTTGAACCGAACGAGAGATATGGTATATTCGCTCACTGCATGGGAGAATCAGAACCAGAAGTTGAAGGCTTCAAGAAGTTCCTTGTAAACGTAGGAAAATGGCTGTCTCTTATACACATCTGACGCTGCCGACGAAGGCTTAGGTGTAGATCTCGGTGGTCGCCGTATCATT
>CBFDVL010000037.1:0-12205 GCA_965613365.1 uncultured archaeon
TTTTTTTTTACAAGCAGAAGACGGCATACGAGATCATGCCTAGTCTCGTGGGCTCGGAGATGTGTATAAGAGACAGAGATAAAAAAATTTCTTAAAGGTTTAGATGAAGATTGCAGGGTTTTCCTCTTTGGCTCTGTTGCAAGAGGAGAGCATACTTTGGTTAGCGATGTAGATGTGCTAATATTAACCAAGCTCAAACCAAACTTTATAATCTCTGAGCTAAGAAAAAAAGGTTTCAGAGAACCCTTTGAGTTTCACGTCGTTGATAAAGAAAGATTTGAGATTTATAAGAGGTTTGGGTTGAAGGAAGTGTAAGAATATTTTAGGAAAATTTTTCGATATTTTCCAGATCTTCAAAGGCTTCCACTATATCCTTTCTAATGGTCAGATTTCTTTCCTTTTCTTCGTCTCGTAGTATAATTTTTATTTCATTTCATCTTTAGTTTCCTGCTCTTTAAGATATATATGTACAAGTCCTTTGTACAAGTCCTTAAAGTAAAATATTGGTTAAATTCAATTTTAATATTAATATTCCAAAAACACCGATAACAAAAACTAACTACATAAAAAAATGCCTCTTTCGAATAGTATTTATGTCCATAACCTTAGGTATTGTAGTACTTGCGGTTTTACTATCTTTATTAAGTTTTGCCCTCGGAATGCTTATGGTTGGTAAAAAGAAAAATTCTTAATTAATCAACCTCAAGCTCCCCAAACCTAACAACTTTCTCAGCAACCGCATTGTGCTGGTGAATTGTTTCTAAACTAACACTCCTTACATATATTTTTGAGTTTTTATTTAAATCGAGATTTTTTACGTTAAATAAAACGTTTCTAACTATATCTTCTACAAAAAAAGGGTTTTCATGGGCTTTCAAGATTACTTCCACTTCATCGCTTCTTTTCAGCACCTCGTATATGCAAGCGCTCATGGACTTCTCTATTATCTCTATAAGCTCCTCAACATCGATATTTCTCGGATTCTCTATTATTAAGGTGGTGATATTTCTTTGGTTATGTGTAGGTAGGGGAATTTTATTCCCCAAGTTTAATTTTTTTCTTATTTCTTCCTGAGCGCAAGGACAAGCGCTTATACCAACAACTTCTACGCCCAAAGCATTTGTTAATTTTTCTTTATTGCCAAAGGTTCTTGCTATTATTTTGTAGGTTGTTTGGGTTTCCAGCTTTGTTTTTGGAGTGAGCTTTGTCGTTGCATACTCGGCTTGCATATCAACAAAAACTTCCTTTGCTCCTAAGTTAAGAATTTGCATGCAAATTCTTTTGCATAGATCTTCTAAAGCAAGAGTTTCTTTTTCTACCTCGCTATCAATTGCCTTAATCACTTTTTCCTTTTCTATTGGAGGAGAAAAAAGCAGGTTTATTTTTGGAATTAGTACTCCTATGCCTTTATCTCTTTTAACTTCTACCAGCCTTTCTATGTTTAAAATTCCCTTTCTCGAGTTCATTTTTTTCCAACCAATACAAACTGCGCGAGAAGAGCTTCAAGCTGGATTAGCTCATTCGCACCTTCGAGAATTCTAAAGTCATACTCTGCTATTAACTCGATAAGCTTTACCTTCTCTTCATCAGAAATATTAAGGTTGAAAATCTCCTTATGGAATTGAAAAAGAACATCTTCTCCTGCCATGCCATAGGTTATAATCAAATCTCTCAGTAAACTTCTTGCTTTGAAAAACTCCCCATTCAAGGCATGCTCAAGAATTTTCCTTATATCTTTTGGACGAGCCTTTGCCACTACTTTGTAAATGACCTCTTCTGTAATTTCTTTGTCAAAAGCCGAGGCGGACTGAAGCATATTTATGGCTTTTCTTAAGTCGCCTTCTGAAACATACAATATTGCCTTTATGCCATCTTCGGTAAGCTTTAAGTTTTCTTTTGAAGCGATAAATTCTATTCTTTTTCTTATGTCCTCATCGTTCAGAGGTCTAAACCTAAAAAGAGCGCATCTTGATTGAATCGGCTCTATTATTTTGCTTGAGTAGTTACACGATAAGATAAACCTACAAGTGGTAGTAAATCTTTCCATCGTTCTTCTTAATGCATGTTGAGCATCTTTGGTCAAAGCGTCTGCTTCGTCTAAGAATATTATCTTGAAATCTCCCCCTATCGCTTGGGTTCTTGCAAAATCTTTTATCTTTCCTCTTACCACATCTATGCCACGCTCATCGCTTGCGTTTAACTCAAGAAAATTTCTTCTCCAGACCCCCCCGAAAAGCTCTCTTGCCAGTGCTATAGCGCAGGTCGTTTTTCCTGTGCCTGGAGGACCGGCAAAGAGCATGTTTGGAAGATTATGAGTTTTAACATAACTTTTGAGTCTTTCAACAACCTCTTTTTGACCAGCTACCTCATCTAAGCCTTTAGGTCTATATTTCTCAACCCATATCGCTTCTACCATTTTAGCACCTTTTAACTTTTTAAGCTTTGAAGTATATATAATTCAGCATGCGTAAATTAATATTTATACTTATACTTATAACATTTATAAGCACCAGCGTATCTGCTGAGGAACCGCTGATTTTAAAACTTAAAGTAGAGGGAGCTATAGACCCAATAGTCGCAGATTACGTAGCGAGAGGAATAGCCGAAGCTGAGAAAAACAATGCTACAGCCTTAATAATACAGCTCG
Source organism: uncultured archaeon (assembly GCA_965613365.1). Lineage (GTDB taxonomy): Archaea > Hydrothermarchaeota > Hydrothermarchaeia > Hydrothermarchaeales > CAZSVW01 > CBFDVL01. Next base: position 2,648 of record CBFDVL010000037.1, read on the forward strand.
ATACTCCCGGTGGATTGGATCTTGCGATGCGGAAAATAATAAAAGACATACAATCTTCTCCTGTACCAGTAGTTACCTATGTTTATCCTAAGGGGGCAAGAGCTGCTTCTGCTGGAAGCTTTATTCTTATCGCAAGCCATATCGCGGCGATGGCACCCGGCACTAATGTTGGAGCCGCTCATCCCGTTTCTATTGAAGGTAGGGATGTGTCGGAGAAGATAGTCAACGATGCTAAGGCATATATTAAAAGCATAGCTAAGCTAAGAGGAAGAAACGTAACCTTGGCAGAGAGCTTTGTTGTTAACAGCACCTCAATAACGGCAGAGGAGGCCTTGGAATATAATATAATAGATATAGTGGCAGAGGATTACCCCTCGCTTTTAGCAAAGTTAGATGGAAAAAGAGTAGAAAACAAAACATTGAAAACAAAAAATGCTAAAATCAAAGAAATTCCAATGAATTTCCGTGAGGAAATTCTACATATAATCTCAAATCCTAATATTGCCTATATTTTATTCATGGCGGGAATTTATGGAATAATATTTGAGCTTGCCAATCCGGGAGCGATCTTACCAGGGGTGGTTGGAGGAATATGCATCTTGCTTGCATTTTGGAGTTTTCAAGCTCTAAGTATTACTTCTACTGGTATTGCTTTGATTCTATTTGCAATAGCCTTGTTTATCGCAGACCTAAAAGCTCCAACCCATGGAATTTTAACCGCTGGCGGAATAATTTCTTTGTTCTTTGGTTCCATAATGCTTATCAACGTAGAGAAAACAAAATTCATAAAAATATCCTTGAAAGTTATCTTACCATCTATTCTTTTAACCTTGCTCTTCTTTATTTTTGCAATAGGCTTAGCTATAAAGGCTCATAAAAGAAAACCCACTACTGGTAAAGAGGGGTTAATAGGAGTAGTAGGTGAAGTAAAAGAAGACCTTAGCCCAGAGGGCATGGTCTTAATCAAAGGGGAAATATGGAAGGCTAAAGCCAAAGGAGATAAAACCATAGAGGAGGGTAAAAAGGTTAAAGTAGTAGATGTAAGAGATTTAACTTTAATTGTTGAGGAGGTATGAGAATGTTGGCAAATCTTATTTCAACCTTGCTTTTAATCCTCGTAATATTCTTTATAGTAAGCTCTGCCATACGTATTGTTAGGGAGTATGAGAGAGGCGTGGTATTTAGGCTTGGTAGGCTAATAGGTGCAAAGGGTCCCGGGTTAATAATTTTAATCCCCATAATTGATAGGATGGTGAAGGTTGACCTTAGAACAATTACCTTGGATGTGCCAACCCAAGAAGTAATCACAAAGGATAATGTCCCTGTTAAGGTTAATGCTGTAGTTTATTTTAGGATAATAGACCCCGAGAAGGCTATTGTTCAGGTTGAGGATTATCTCGCTGCTACTTCTCTAATAGCTCAGACCACGTTGAGAAGCGTTCTTGGACAGAGCGAGCTTGATGAGCTTTTAGCTGAGCGCGAGAAAATAAATATGAATCTTCAGAAAATTATAGACCAGCAAACTGACCCATGGGGAATAAAGGTAATGACCGTGGAGGTAAGAGATGTCGAGCTACCAGAGAACATGAAGAGAGCGATGGCTAAGCAAGCAGAGGCTGAGAGAGAAAGGAGAGCAAAGATAATCAATGCTCAGGGCGAGTACCAAGCCGCAGAGCTTCTAGCAAAGGCAGCAGAAATAATAGGCAAGCATCCCGCAGCGATTCAGCTCAGATTCTTACAAACAATAAGAGAAGCCGCAGCAGAACGCGGAACAAACATAGTCATACCATTGCCAATAGATTTGTATAAGGCTCTCGTGGAGAAGGGGAATAATAAAAGATAAACAACTTTCATTTCTTATCTGCGCCCTTCACTAGCCATGAGGAAGTAGCACTTCCACCAAAAGATAGCTTAACATCCTTGCTTGAACTATTAAAATTAATTACTAACTCAGTATACATATCAGTAAAGGTTATGTTAACATTAATGCCGGTATGGCAAGCTAAACAGCCTTTTTGATTTGCCATTAACTGATGAGCACTACCATTTTTAAGCCATAAAACAGCATAGTACATCTTTATTGAGCCGTTCAATTCGTGCGGGTAAAATGTTGTAGGATGGAATTGGCAATGATTCCACATGCTCGGGTTAAAATGACAATCCATGCACTCATGAACGGAAACGTTATGCCCGTGCATTGAATAATAAGGGTCGGCGTTATGACAACCGAAACACCTACGCGATGGGTCGCCATTCCATTCTCCGGTATGGCAGTTTTTGCAAGAACCCTTAGGATCTACCTGCTCGTACACCTTCGTAAGATTTCCCGTTCTATGGCAGAGCAAGCAAGCTTCGTTGTTCGTAGCTCTATGGAATTCCCTGGGTGGTGCTGGATAATAATCTAAGTAGACTTCGTCTCCGGAGTTGATCTCATCGACTATGTCTTTATGGCAACCCGTGCATTTCGGCTGAGCATACCACGTATGAGAGCCGACATAGTGGGAAGTAACCACCGGTAAAGTAATTATTATGGAAATCACTACAATGGCCACAAGCCCTATTACTAAAAAACTTTTTTCCGTCTTCATTTTCCATCACATTTAGAATTTTGAACATTAAATTATTAACGTTGGTCTAAATGTTTATCCCAAGCTTCCTCACACATTCAGAACCAAAGGGACCAAGGCTAAAACCATGAAATTCCAAGAAAAAGCAATTGGTTATTCTTCTTCCACATCTTTTACAATTACTTGAGCATTTTTGCCTTGTAATCTTTGGTTTAGGGAAATTTTCCCTTTCTTTTTCAAATTTTAAGATGAGTTTTCCCTTCTCTCTTTTAATTAGTCCTTTTTTCTCAGCTATTTTTAAACTTTTTTTTATTATTTCTGGTGATTTTGTTATCAACTCTAACAAGCTAATAGCTTCCTTAACAGAAATCTCTTTGTTGCTTAGTATACTAAGCAACAAAATGCATTGCATAACTTTTTCTTGCATACATAACCTTTTAAAAGTAGTTAGTTATATCTATTTTTTGAGGTTGGAGCAATGATAAAGCAAGCAAGCAAGAAGCTTAACTTGAAGGAGCTTGAGGAAAGAATTCAAAGGTATTGGGAGGAAAATAAAATCTATGAGAAGCAGAAGGAAGCTCTAAAAAACAAACCTAAATATTATTTCCTTGATGGTCCTCCCTATGCAAGCGGAGCTATACACTTGGGCACAGCTTGGAATAAAATAATTAAGGATAGCATCCTTCGCTATCTTGCAATGAGAGGTTACAATGTTAGAAGGCAAGCGGGATGGGATTGTCATGGCTTACCAATAGAAGTCAAAGTTGAACAGAAGCTTGGAATAAAGAACAAAAAAGAAATAGAAGAATTGGGAATTGAGAAGTTTGTTCAGGAATGCAAGAGCTGGGCTATTAAGCATGTGGAAATAATGACCTCTCAGTTTAAAAGGTTGGGAGTATGGATGGACTGGCGTAATCCTTACATGACCTTGAAGGATGATTATATCGAAGCTGCGTGGTGGACTATTAAAAGAGCTTATGAAAAAAATCTTCTTGAAAAATCTTTAAGAGTTGTTACTTGGTGTCCAAGGTGCGAGACGGCATTAGCCGAAGCTGAGATTGAATATAAAGAAAGAGAAGACCCATCAATATATGTTAAATTTCCTGTCTTGGGTAGGGAAAACGAGTTTATCGTTATATGGACAACCACGCCTTGGACGCTAATAGGCAATTTAGCTGTAGCTGTTCATCCCGACTTTGAGTATGTGAGAGCAAAAACTAAGGAAGGAATTTTGATTTTGGCAAAGGAGCTTGTTCATATATTAAAAGATAAATTTAACCTTGAGTATGAGGTTATTGAGGTTATAAAAGGTAAAGAGTTAGAAGGTTTGAGGTATAGAAATCCTCTCTCAGATTACATAAATGTAAAGCCTTGTAAAAATTCTTATAAAGTTATTCTCGCCGACTTCGTAACCCTTGGCGAAGGTACTGGATGTGTACATTGCGCCCCCGGTCATGGTCCAGAGGATTTTGAGGTTTGCTTAAAATATAACATAAAGCCGATTTGTCCAGTTGCTGACGACGGTAGCTTTACTGAGGAAGCGGGAAAATATGCGAAGCTTGTAACAAAAAAAGATGATAAAATAATAATAAAAGATTTGGAAAACCTAGGCTTTCTGCTTTTAGCAGAAAGCCTAACGCATAGGTATGGTCATTGCTGGCGTTGCAAAACGCCAATAATTTACAGAGCAACAGAGCAGTGGTTTATTAAGATAACAGAGGTCAAAGAAGACATGCTAAGAGAGATTGAGCGCGTGGATTGGGTTCCAGAGTGGGCAGGCTCGGCGAGATTTAAAGACTGGGTAGAAAACGCAAGAGACTGGACAATATCAAGGCAGAGATACTGGGGAATTCCTTTACCAATCTGGGTTTGCGAAAAGTGCAATAAAATAAAGGTTATAGGTTCGAGAAAAGAGCTTGGAGTTGATGTTAAAGAGTTGCATAAGCCTTATGTTGACGGCGTGGTTTTAAAATGCGACTGTGGCGGAGAGATGCACAGGGTTAGAGATGTTCTCGATGTTTGGTTCGACTCCGGAGTAGCGCCGTGGGCTTCCCTCGGCTATCCTTCTAATACTCAAGAGTTTAACTTTTGGTATCCCGCAGATTTTATAACAGAAGGGCATGACCAGACAAGGGGATGGTTCTACTCTCAGCTTGGCTGTGGAATAATAGCCTTTGACGAAGTTCCGTATAGAAGAGTGCTAATGCACGGCTTTACCCTCGATGAGAAAGGCGAAAAAATGAGCAAGTCTCTTGGCAACGTTGTAACACCAGAGGAAGTGATAGAGAAATACGGCGCAGAGGTTCTAAGATTCTATACTCTGTGGGCAAACAAACCATGGGATGACTTAAAATTCAGCTGGGAAGAAGTGAGAGTAATAAATAAGCTTTTCAATGTTTACTGGAACGTTTACGTCTTTGCCACCACCTACATGAGCATAGATAATTTCTCCCCCTCTCAATTTGACACCTTGAAGGGTTTCAAATTTAAAATAGAAGACCTCTGGATTCTATCGAGGTTAAACTCTCTCATTAAGAAGGTTACAGAAGCTTTTGAGAAGCTTCACCTTTACAACGCCACGAGAGCAATACATGAGTTTATTCTCGAAGACCTAAGTAGGTGGTATATTACGTTGATAAGACCAAGAACATGGATTGAGAGCGATGCGCCAGAGAAACTCGCTGCTTATGCTACGCTCTACGAAGTGTTGCTCAAGCTTTGTATATTGCTTGCCCCAATAACTCCCCATCTCTCTGAGGAGATTTACCTTAACCTAAGCAAAAGAAAGGAAAGCGTGCATTTGGAAGAATGGGTTAGCTATAATGAAAAAGCGATAGACCGAGAACTTGAAGAAGACATGAAAATAGCGCGAAAGCTCGTGGAGGCTACAGCGGCAGCAAGAGAAAGAGCAAGAATAAAGCGAAGATGGACTCTTGCAAGAATCATCTTCCATGCCAAGGATGAAAACGCAAAGAAAGCGATTGAAAGGCTTGAGAACTTGGTAAAAGCTCAGGCAAACACTTTGAAAATAGAGATTCTCAGCCCGGAAGAGAAATTCAAAGAGATTAAGCTTGTGGTTAAGCCAGTATATCCAGAGCTTGGAAAAGAATTTAGAGAGAAATCAACGAAAATCGCTAAGGTTTTACAAACCTTAACTTTTGAAGAGCTTGAGAAGAGAGGATTTAAGGTAAGCGTGGAAGGAGAGGAAATCGAGCTTGCCGAGAGGCATTTTACGATAGAAGAAGCCTTACCAGAAAACATAGTAAGCATGGAGTTTGAGCATGGCGTTGTTTATATAGATTTAACTATGGATGAAAAGATTCTCTCTCTGGGCTATGCAAGAGAAGTTGTTAGAAGAATACAGCAGATGCGTAAAGAGCTCGACCTCGACATCGAGGCTTTCATAAAAACAAAGGTTGAAGTTAAAGATGAGAAGATAGTTGAGCTTCTCGAAAATCAACGAGAGTATATATCAAGAGAAACGAGGTCTAAGCTATTGGAAATCTCAACACAAGCTAAGCACGAGGGTTATGTAAAAGAGTGGGATATAAACAATAAACACTTTGTCATCTCAATAAAAGAATGAAATGGGAGAGAATATATAGAGAAATACTGAAAGATTTCGGATTTTCTGAAGAAAAAGATAGAGAATCAGCTAAATTGCTCAACAAAATAATTTCAGAGGAAAAAATAAACGTCGCAAGAGTTTATGCGAAGCTAAAAAATAAGATTAATGGCAAGGAAGTAAATGTTTTCGGTGCGTCTCAAGCATTAGAAAGGCTTGAAATTTCAAGAGGCATCAACATTGTTGCTAATGGTGTAACAACCTTTTTCCTTGAGAAAAAGGTAATACCAGATGTTATCGTAACTGATTTGGATGGAAGAATCGCAGACATACTAAAAGCGAGCAAAGAGGGAAGTATCGTCGTTATTCATGCTCATGGAGATAATATTGATAAGATTGAAAAATATGCAAAGAAGTTTGAGAATTTTCTTGGCACGACTCAGGTTAAACCCTTTGGAAAGCTTTATAATTTTGGCGGGTTTACAGATGGCGACAGAGCGGTTTTTCTCGCATGGCATTTTAAAGCAAGGAAAATAAACCTCTATGCAATGGATTTTGATGATAAAATTGGCAAATACTCTTTTTCTGCGAATTCTCAGAAAAAGAGAAAAAAACTTTATTGGGGTAAAAGGTTAATAGAGTATTTAAAAAAGGAAGGCGTTCCAATAGTTGTAAATTGTTAAGTTTCTTTAGAATTTACATGAAAGTGATAAAAGTTGTTTGTGATAATGGAGTTTTTAGACCCTTAGACAGGGTCAAGGATTTAAGAAATGAAATGAAAATAAAGCTTGTTAAAACTTCGAGAAACTTAACAAAATCGCTTTCAAGCTATGTCGCTTCTTCTGATAAAGATATATCAAAAAAATTCCTCAGAGAAAGAAGATGATTGTTATAGATACTCCAGTTTAGGTGTTCTAATTGGTTGAGGTAATAGTGATAGCTAATTGGGGACAATATAACCACAGAATTTACAGAACGATTAGAGATTTAGGTATAGAGGTTAAGCTCGTGCAGAATACCATAACCATAGAAGAAATCACCGAGGAAAATCCAAAAGGTATAGTTATTGGAGGAGGGCAGTATTTAGAAGCAAGCGGAAACTCTGGAAAAATAATAGTGGAGTTTTACAAAGAACTACCGATATTAGGAATTTGTTTGGGACATCAGCTAGTAGCTAAGCTTTTTGGTGGCAAGGTAAAAACCGCTGAGATTGGAGAATATGCAGAAGCCGAGATAATCGTTGACGAAGAAAATGAGATTTTAAAAGGCTTGTCTCCGAGCTTCAAAGCATGGGTTTCGCATAAGGATGAGGTATCTTCATTGCCGAAAGATTTCATTAAGCTTGCTCATTCTGAGACCTGTGAAATAGAGGCGATGGCACATAAAAGTTATAGCCTTTATGGAGTACAATTTCATCCAGAAGTAGAGCATACTCCGAGGGGAAGAGATATATTCAAGAATTTTTTGAGGGTTTGCGGGTTATAACTATAACTAAATAATCTTGTTCTTCTTTTCTTTCTTGACAGTAAATCTTATGAGCGATCTATAACCTGTAAACTTTGTCCCCTTTCCTAACCTTTTCCTTTACTTTTATTCCAACACTCTGTCCAGCTTCGGCTTCTTCTACTGGAGTTTTCTCTATTTGCATCGATTCAACAACCTGCTCAAAATCCGTAGTTGCTCCTTTTATTCGAATTTTATCCCCAATTCTGAGTTTCCTTTGGTTATCTTTATTCCTGCAACCCCAATTTTTGAGAAATAGGTAAAAACTTCACCCACTTCTTCCATGTTTTTTATTTTTCTCTGCAAGGCTTAAAAACCTTTCCATCATTTTTTTATGCGACAAAACATGCAAGTGCAAGTAGTTCGCAAGGGTATTCTTCTTTAGCATGCCATCATAGCCGTTTATTATTCCCTTTCCTCTTTTTACTTTAAAAACAAACTTTGCCTTTCCTAGTAGCTCTGGCTCTGAATGGTGGAACTCGTGACCAACAAGCACTTCTCCTCTCTTGCTTATTGGGTTATTTTCTATTACTTCATGAATCGTATATCCCAAAGCCTGAAACTTCTTTCTCATTCTCGTGTTCAAAGGCAAAAAGCCTACCATCTCATAATCTTCTCCTTCGAGAGTATAGATTTTTTCTCCGAGATACATCAGTCCGGCACACTCGGCATATACGGGCTTAGAAGAATTGCAAAACTCATAGATGTCTTCTCTCAATGAAGAGTTTCTCTCAAGTTCCTTTGCAAAGATTTCTGGAAATCCCCCACCTATGTATAAAGCATCTACCTCTGGTAAAGCTTTATCCCTTAGAGAATCTATAAAAACGAGCACGCCACCAAGCTCTTCGATGGCTTCCAAGTTATCTATGTAATAAAAGGTGAAGACCTTGTCCTTTATCACTCCAACTTTACAATTAAATTTCTTTTTCTTCTTTTCTTTAATTTTTACCTCTTTTAATTCGGGTGCTTCCTCTGCAGCCTTTATTATTTTATCTACATCAAGATGCTCTTCAACGATCTCAGCAAGAGCATTGAAAAGCGTTTCGAGGTTCTCTCGCTCATAAGCGGGGACTAAACCAAGATGTCTTTCGGGTATCACTATGTTCTTATCTCTTGGTATAACTCCAAAAACTTGAAGCTCGGCAAGCTTTTCCACAGCAAGCCTAGCTTTTCTCGCATGCCTCGGATTTCCCGCTCGATTTAATATAGCCCCTTTAATGTCAACCTTTTTATCAAATACCTTATATCCAAGAACAAAGGCAGCAGTAGTCCTAGAAATTCTCTCTATATTCACCACGAGAGCTATAGGAGATTTCAAAATCTTGCTTACCTCTGCTGTACTGCCTTTTTCATCTATTGCATTATGTGAATCATATAAGCCCATGGTTCCTTCTATAACCGCTATATCCGCATCCCTAGCATTTTTCTGAAAAGAGGCAAGTATGCTCTTTTTACTCATCATAAAGCTATCAAGATTTCTTGAATTTCTTCCGGTTGCAAAAAAATGAAAGCTTGGGTCTATAAAATCGGGACCTATCTTAAAAGGCTGAACTTCATAACCACGATTTTTTAAGGCGCGCATTAAACCTATGGAAATTATGGTTTTTCCAGCTCTACTACTCGTGCCTGAGATGATTATTCTCGGAATTTTCATTGTTTGTCGCCTCAAGAGGAAGTAGTTTGTAGAAGTATTTCTTTTTTTGCTCAAGCCTTTCCTTTTCTTTCTCCAGTTTTTCAAGTTTCATTCTATTAATTCTTATTTTTTCTTTAATGTTATTAATCTTATCGAGTTTTTTCTTTAGTGCGAGTTCCTCGTCTTTCAGGGCTTTGTATTTATCTCTTAAATTGCGCAACTCGTCTTTTTTAATCTTTTTAATTTTTAAATCTTCTATTATATCGTCTATTTTTAGTTTATCATCTTCT
>CBFDVL010000038.1:0-12180 GCA_965613365.1 uncultured archaeon
TTTCAAGCAGAAGACGGCATACGAGATCATGCCTAGTCTCGTGGGCTCGGAGATGTGTATAAGAGACAGACTCTTTCGTTTATTGTCATACTCATGGATTTTTTAATTCCAAGAATCCGGGCTCTTTCTGAAATTATTGAATGTATTTTTATTTCTACCTCTACACTATGAGAATCTTCAATTTCCTTTTTAATATTTTCAAGTTTTCTCCTTATAGGTTCTAGGCTGCAGGAACACATTCTATGCGGAACAGATATCTCTACTTTAAGCTTTCTCATAATTATTTGAAAACGATTTAAATTAAAGTTAATAAACCTTTTTACTATACTTCAAATCTAAGTAAAGCTGCTATACCACCTATGCTTTGTAACTTTTCTCCGGCTTCATGCTCGGTAGAAACGATGATAACTTTGCTTCTTAGCCTCTCTGCTTTTTCTATTAACTCATCGCATTCTCCTTTTTTTTGTCTTACAAATATATCGGTAACTAAAAGATGCTCTACAGCACCATAACTTAAGGCTTTTTTAACCTCTTCCATGCCATAAGCTACTAAAGGCGAAGCCCTTGCGATCCTTTCGAAAACTTTTTCAACCAAGCTTGTTTCAAGGGTTACTCTACTCTCTTCCAGAACTTTCTCGATTGTACCTCGCTTTATAACTTCCTGAACTCCGGCTCTACCCCCACACCCCGTAGCCTCTATATAACAAAGCTTTGCTATTTCTGGATAATTTTCTTTTAGAAACTTATAGAAGTTCTCCTTGGTAAAGCCCGGTCCGCATATTATTATCTTCAAATCGCTTTTTTTGACCTCTTCTCCAATTTTTCTTGCTATTTCATGGTAAAACTTCTTCATCTCAGCGTTAAACTCTCTTGCTCTCTTTTTGGTTGCAGAAGAAGTTATTCTTGCAACGAAGTCAACTCCATAACTTCTTACTATTGCTATCTCGCATTCTCCTTCCTCTATGCATGCTATTAATATAAGAGGAGCCTTGCTTAGCTTTTCTATCTCCTTTAACCTTTCAAGCTCCCATTTTTTCCATTCTTTTATTATTGTTATTTCATCACCTATGGTGATGTTCAGGGTATGATAGGAGCCGAGCGGAATTAAATCTTCTCTCGCTTTTTCGATTATCCCAGTAATCCTAAGCCTATTAATATAATCAGAGAATTCAACCTCTTCTACTTTAATCTCCATGAAAACGGGTATCCTCTCACCTTTATCTGCTCTTATTCTTTCCTCATCTCTTATTCTTCTATGCCCTACCCCTGCTACTCTGTCTCCTCTCCTAAGCAAGCTTTTGAGATACCATAGGTCATCTAAGTTCTCTACTCTAAGCTTTATTCTTCCCTCTTTCAAGTTCCTCTCAAGAATTTTCATAAGGTAAATAACTTATACTTTGGCAAAGAAAAATATTTTCCAATGATTCTTGACGAATATCTCGGCGAGAAGCCAATTATAATCTATGATACAAGAGAAAAAAAAAGCTTTGTAGTAAGGCATTTAAAGAATTTCGAGGAGATAGTAGCGGTTGAGAGAACTTTGGAGATAGCTGATTACTTGGTTCAGACAGAGAAAGGCACTATTGCTGTTGAGCGAAAGAGGGCGAGCGATTTTCTTAGCAGCATAGTTGATGGCAGACTTACCAATCAGCTTGAAAATCTTCGGGAATATGAGGATAGAAGGCTTATACTTGAGGGCTGTATTTTCCCGAATTTAAGAGAGAAAGCATGCTATAGCCTGAGCAGGCTTGGGAAGTCTCTGAGGAAAAGCCAAGCTAAAGCTCAGCTTAGAGTGGTATGGGCTACTAAATACAATCTTCATCCTCATGTTCTTGCTTCGGTTTTTGAAAAGCTTCAGGAAGCGAGAATAACGATAATTCCAACGGGAAGCGCTTATGATACCGCAGAGCTTTTAAGATATTGGGCTACCTCGGGTAAAAAGGGCGAATACATAGCAATAAGGAAAAAGCAAAAACTTTCCAAGATGAATGAGCAGCTTTTTTTACTTGCAGGCTTGCCTGGCATAAACACAAAGCGTGCAGAAGCATTGCTAAATCATTTTGGCTCACCAATTAAAGCATTTGAAGCTTTTCTAACATATAACCCAAAAAAGTTTCCAGTTAAGGGCATAGGGGAAAAGACGGTAAAAGAGATAAGAAAGATACTCAGCAAAGAAGTTGAAAAGGAAGAGTAAAAATCAATAAACTAATCTTTCAATGATTTCAGCAGTTTTTCTATGTTATTTCTGTTTCCTTTTCCTATTTTAACGTTGTATTCCTTTTCTATTCTTTCTATTATCTTGTCTATGTCAAAGCCTACCTCTTCGGCTATTTTTTTAAGTACGTCTTTCATAGTAGTAGTAAAGGGAGTTTTGATATTTTAAGGTTATTCATCCACATTTTTAATCCACGAAGGCTCTCCAAACGACGCAAAGCTCTCTAAAGTTATGAAGCTTTAAAAGAAGAAAGAAGCTCTGCAAAGGCTTGCCGAATGGTGAGTTTGTAGAGAATATAAGATTATAAGATTAAACCCGAGGAGTTCCTTTTGGGAAAGTTGTAACTTTAACTCAACAACCTCACCACATCACTTGCACTAAAAACTCCTAATAGCTTATATACGCTTGTAGGTCTCAAGCCCCTGCCAGCTCGCATCTCCACCTTTTTCTCTTCCTCCAAGTCTATTACAAAAATTCTGTGTACGCAGTGCTTTGTCATTAGCATTATCGCATCTCTAACTGTAGAATGAGGGCTGAGACTTATTATGGTATAGGTTGACATTACATCCTTTACCTTTAATTCTTTCAGCCTCTCGGGGTCTGAGGATAACTCTCGCAGAATATCCATGTTTGAGACCACACCTACGAGATAATCTTCCTCATCTACTACTGGCAAGCCACTTACCTTACCATTGAGCAATTCTATTGCTTTCTGAACACTGTCTTCTGGTTTAACTGAAATTACTTCCTCTCTCCCTTTCATTACCTCTTCAATTTTTTTATCCAAAAGTTCCTTTGCTCTCATGATATATAACTTGTAAATACTCATTTAAAGCTTTTTCTAAAGTAATTGTCGTATTTAATGTTTAATTATTAAAAATAATGAATTTTTATTACGTTTTTGTTTTTTCAAATGCTATTTTCGATTTTTTGAAAGTTCTGCCAATCTTCTACCGAGATTTCTCGCAGCATTTATCGCGATTTTATCTTCTGTTATTCTTTGCCATCCCTCGCTTTTTTGCATAGTGGCTATTACGTGCCAAGGTTCTTTGATTGCATCTCCACAAGCACCAACAATGAGCATTCCATGAGCCAATGCAAACTCATGCAGAGTTTTAATAACATTCTCAGCTCCTCCATGTATAAGACCAGAGGTAATAACGCATGCAAATAGCTTATTTTTTAGCCTATGCCCCTGCATTTTCAATATCCTCGTTCTATCGATAAAATTCTTTAACAAAGCTGGAGGCGAACTAAAATAGCAAGGAGAGCCAACTATTATAGCTCTTGCCTCTACAAGCATTTCTCCAATCTTTTCCATGTCATCGCTTATGGAGCAGGCCTTTTCTTTTACGCATTTATTGCAAGCGTCGCATGGCTTAATATCGTAATCAACTAAGTTTATTAGCTTGGTCTCTGCTCCAGCCTCACTAGCAGCGTGCAAAGCTTCGCTAAGTAAAAATAAAGTTCCTTTCTTTCTTGGACTTCCATTTATTCCTAAAATCATTCTTTATCCTCCTTCTAACAATTTAAATGCTCGACCTCAAGAATAACCTTCCATTCTTCTCTGCACTCGCAATAAATCTCCTCTAAGCTTAGGTAATTTAAATTTTGCGTTGCAGAAAAATTGATTATAGCTTTATAAACCTCTCTATCGCACTTTCCACAGTTGTGCGCACCTCTCTGCTTACCCGCTGCGGTAGGATGGCTAAGCAAAGGTATATCTATTTTGCTTTTAACCCTACCCAAGATCTCGACCACGCTCCATAGCCAAGGAGGGCGATACTCTTTTTTACTCCATAAAAGCTCTACAAGTGTTCCTCTCTGCACGTTCATTGGATTAAAGGAAATCCTATCGATGCCAAGCTTGTAAAGCTCAAGAGCAGAAGAAATGCAATCTTTTATAGCTCGCTTCTCTGTTAAAAATGGTGGTTTTATAAGCAGATATCCCTTTGTGAATATGCCCAAGGATTTGCATAGCTTAATTGCTTTTTTATAATCCTCAAGTAGCAGATTTTTGTTGATGCAGTTTATTCTTATGTAGTCGTTGGTGGTTTCTACTCCAAGTCCTATCTCAAGCTCTGGATTCAGAGTTTCTATTGCCTTCTCAAGAATTTCCTCGGTGAGAAATTCTGGTCTACTCTCAACCTGTAACCTTCTTATTTTGGTTTTATTTATCTCTCTGAAGATTTTTTCAGCAGTTTCCTTAGAAATTTCAAGTGGATCAAAAAAACTTCCAGAATTAAAAATTTTGAGGTATTCTATATTTTTAAGCTCTTTCAAAGCTTTTCTAAACTCAAAAAAAATTTCTTCTTGAGTTAAATTTCCAGCGTCGTAGACATAACCACACATGGTGCAACCGCTCTTTCTTCCCCATCTGCAACCACGAGTTGGTAAAATGATAACTCCCGCCTTTACCTCACCATGTAAATAATCTCTCTCCCTCCAGAAGGTAGCCCTTGTCTTTTTTCCCGGCTTTAAATGCTTCTTTCTGATTTTTTGCATTATAGCATTAAGCTCTTTCATATATTTCATTTTTCAGCTCCTCATATCCTATACCATGCTTTGCCGATATCGCTACGTAGGGCTTAACAAGTTTTGTCTTCTTCTCAAGCTCTTTTTTATCACATAGGTCTATTTTATTTAATACATAAATCCTTGGTATTCCATCTGCTCCTATTCTAATTAGAGTTTGTTCGCAGACCTCTTTTTTGCGGAGAAATTCCTTTTCTGGTTCAGAGGAATCGAGAACAAGTAAAAGGAGGTCGGAGTTCTTTATTTCTCCAAGCGTAGCTCTAAAAGCATATATAAGCTCGTGGGGTAAATTCCTTATAAAGCCTATGGTATCATTCAAGAAATATTTATTTTTCTTGAAAACGAAAAACGAGGTTTTTGTCTTCAAAGTTGTGAAAAACTCGTCTCTTGCTTTTTTGTTGGCTTTTGTTAGGCTATTCAAAATCGTGGTTTTACCTACATTGGTGTAGCCAACAAGAGAAACGACTTTTCCCTTTTCCCTTCTTCTCTTGCTTTGCTCCTTTTGCCTAAGTTCAAATCTCTGAAGCTCCCTTTCTATTTTTTTGATTCTCTTGTGTATTGAACTTATAGTACTGTGGATTATATATTCTCCACTGCTTCCAAAACCTGGGTGCTCCCTCCTCACCTTTTCGCTTATAACCATTTTGATGTATGGTAGCTTTCTTTTTAGCCTTGCAAGCTCTATCTGTAGCTTTGCCTCTTTACTTCTAGCATGCATTTCAAAAACGTTCAGTATTAAATCAAACTTATCAATTACCGGAACTTTAAACTCCTTCTCAAGAAGCATTATCTGCCTTGAGCTTAGATAATTCTCGAATATCACAAGTTCTATGTTGTTTTCAAGGATATAGTCTGAGATCTCCCTGACCTTACCTTCTCCTATCAAAAATTTTGGTCTTGGTTTAGAATTCTGAATAAAGATATTTAAAACTTCATAGTTTGCATTCTCAGCTAACCTAAGCACTTCGTCTCTTCTCTGAGAAGATTCTTTTTGTTTTAGCATTACAATTACCGAGCGCATTTTCTTCTATGCCTCAGAGCTATGGCAAGTCCCTTCTTTGCTTTCACCATTTCCTCTCCACTCAGTATGGCTTTACCAACTCCCACGACTTCATTATTATACAAAACGATAACCTCATCACCAGGTCTTATTACGCTATCAGCTTTGATTATTCCCGAGCAAAAAATGTTGTTCGTCTGTGGTAGAAATGATATCTCAACCAAGTAACTTCCAAAGTCTCTGAGCAACTCTCCGCCTTTGAGGGTTAGAGATAAATAACCATGCCTATTTAAAGCTGCAACTTGCTCATTATCCAGAAAAATCTGATTTCCTCTCATTTTAATGTTCTGGGGGAATAGAAACTTGCTCGCACCTTTGCCAAACTGAAAATCGCATATCTTTCTTATTTTATAATCTTGCTCAACTTCGCTATACTCCAAATCTTTTAAAGTTTCTCTTATTTTCTCCTCTAAGTCTTTGAGCGAGACTTTACTCATTATGTTTTCCTTTGTAAGGGTAATATTTTCATGCTCGCAAATCTCTCTTAGAGCTCCATCAACATGGGCTATAGCATTTACCTTAGCTTTGCTAAGGTAATCTTTTAGTAGTTTTGAGCAATATTCCCTCTCAAGCTCGGTCCATTCCCCAGTTACCGGTATGTCATAACAATTTGCGGGATAGCTTGCCTCAAGTTCTCTTGGCACTAAACCGAGAGGCGAGGTTAGAATAATCTCGTGGACCATGGAAAGCTTATCTCCCGCTCCTTTTCTTATATACTCTCTAAAAATTCTGTGAGACCTCGACTTAGAATAAGGCTTTTTTGCAGAGCATGGCAGGATTATCGTAAGCTTTATTCCCCCAGGTGGAGAATATCTCTCTATTATTCTCTCATGCCATCTCAACACTTCTGGTCTTCTCAAAGCTTCATAGGTTATAAACTTCATGGCATTACCAAAGTGTATTTTTCAGCATAGTTATAACTAATGCTCCTCAGCATTACCATTAAGTTAACGTCGCTACTCGCTTTTTCTTCGACGAGCTCTCGTAGCTCATTGTTTCTTATCGCATTTCTTATTTCTTTGAGCACCTGTAAGGCTATAGCGGTATTATGCTCTGCAATAAGCTTTTTATTTTTCAATAAATCCTCAACAGAATATTCAGAGCAGATGCTGCAAGAACAGGGAAGCTCTTTAAGATTTTTAAGGTCATATATTCCACGAGTAGTTTGTATAAAACCTCTCTGAGCTAATATTAGTCCCTTAGTAGTATCAAACAAGTCAATTCCAAGATATGCAAGGATATAAAACTGATGAGGAGAAGCAAGGGGGAAATACAAAGCGGTATTTGGCGAAACCGTCTCTCTAAGCTTTTCAATAAGCTTTACCAAAAATTTTGGATTTTCAAGGAGCTTTTCTCCATTTGCTATCCTTAACAAGGGTTTATCTTTTAATGCTTCTGCGCATTTAAGTCTAAGGTCTAAGTATTTTGAGCCGCGCAAAGTAGTAGTAGAGGTAGAGATGGATAGCTTTGCGATTTCTTTTGGTATATCATAACCATAGCAAAGCATATCTTTCTCTAAATCCTTCAAAACCTTCTCCGGCACTAAGTTGGGTGTAGGTATTTTATCTTTATCTAAGTGAAGAATTCCAAACCTTGCCGGTCCAGAATGTTTCAGAATTTCAAGCATGAAAAGATTAATATTACAATAAATATAAAAAAACAACTGATGAAATTCGAAATTCATAAATATAAGGAAGTAGATTCCACGAATGAGGTTGCAAAAAAGCTGGCACTTGAAGGGGCGGGGGAAGGAACTGTAGTCGTTGCAGAGAGACAAACGCACGGAAGAGGAAGATATGGTAAAACTTGGATTTCTCCAGTTGGGGGAGTTTACTTTTCTATTATTTTAAAACCTAGGATAGAACCAGAAGAAGCTCCAAAGGTTACATTTACAGCAGGAGTCTCTGTTGCTAGGGCTATAAGAAATCTCTACAATCTCGATGCAAAAATCAAGTGGCCCAACGATGTGCTGATAAGGGAAAAAAAAGTATGTGGAATTCTAACAGAGGTCAATGCTACAGATATGCTAAACTTTGTAATTCTTGGCATAGGGATAAATGCAAACGTAAATACTAAGGAGTTTCCAGAGGAGATAGCAAAGGGAGCAATCTCCCTTAAAGAGGCGCTTGGAAAAGAGGTTGATATAGAAGAGGTTATAAACGAAGTACTAAACCAAATAAACGAGTATTATTCTCTGTTTAAAGAAAAAAAGTTCAAGGCTATTTTAAGGGAATGGTCAAAGCTGAGTGCTACTCTCTGGAGAAAAGTTAGAATAGTCACTAAAGATAGAGTGATAGAAGGCGTGGCAGTAGGCATAGACAAGAACGGCAATTTAATTGTGGAAACTCCTGAAAGAAAAATCGAAAAGGTTATTGCGGGAGAGTGCTTCCATTTGTGAGGTTGCAATAATAACAAAAAACCCCTATTTTTATTATAAGGTTATTGAGGAATTAAAAAAGGCTGAGATAGAGTATCTAACCATTGATTTTTCTCAAAAAATACCAGCCAAGATAAAAGTTGTGATAACAAGTAAAGAAGAAAGGGAAAAAGTCAATTTTCCTATTGTATTGTCTGGAGATGCAAGAGAAGTTATCGAGGAATGTCTTAGAATATTAAAACCAAAGAAATACAACCAGCTTATAATAGGAATAGACCCCGGACTTAGACCGGGGATAGCTGTGCTTGGAGACGGTAAAGTTGTTGAAACCAAGAAATTAAGTTCCCCCGAGAGTATAGAAAAAACTTTAAAAGATATTCTAAAAAGGAGCAAGGCTGAGGAGATAGTGATAAGAGTAGGTAGGGGTGGAGGAGTATATCAATCGCGAATATTGAAGTTACTCCAAGAGAATTTTCCGTATAAAATTGAAATCGTGGATGAGAGTAGAACCACTCCGATTAATAAATCAAAGAAGGAAATAATTGCAGCGATTAATATAGCTATAAAGGAAGGAAGGTTGTTGAAGGAAAAAATAGAAGTTTCCCCAACAAAAGGCGAGATTAAAGAGCTACAAAGACAAAGTAGGCTTTTGAGCAAGGAAATAACGATATCCAAAGAGCTTGCAGAACAAGTAGCTAAAGGGGATATTTCTTTGGAGGAAGCTATAAAACTCATGAAAACCTCTCGTAAATCTAGAGGTTTTGCAGAACAATGAAAAACCTCAATATTTATATAGTAGTTGTTATTCAACAAAGCACTTATGGTAGAGGAAATAGGAGATGAAGAGTTCGAAGAAAAGGTTCTAGAGAGGTCAAAGAGCATGCTCGTGCTTGTTGATTTTTATGCTCCATGGTGTATGCCTTGTAAAATGCTCTCTCCGATACTTGAGAGTATAGCTAAGGAGTATGATGGCAAGCTTTCAGTGATTAAGATAAACATAGAAAAAAGTCCTTTGACAGCTAATAAATATGGAATCTTCGGCGTGCCCACAGTTAAGCTTTTTAGAAATGGGGAAGTAGTTGGGGAGTTTATTGGAGTTTATCCCGAGAATATGATAAAAGAGTGGATTGATAAAATAATGAAATAATGTTTCATCTTCTTAACGAAGATATCAGAAAACTACTAAGAGAAAGAGGAATAGCTTCGCCAACGGAAATCCAAGCTCTGGCGATACCCGAGATAATAAAAGGTAACAGCGCTTTGCTAATAGCTCCCACTGGAACAGGGAAGACCGAGGCAGCCTTCTTACCAGTTTTTCATAAATTTCTTGAGGAGAGAAGTGAAGGCATAGCTATACTGTATATAACTCCACTAAGAGCATTAAACAGGGATTTGCTTGAGAGAATACTCTGGTGGGGAGAGAAGTTAAAAATAAAAGTTGAGGTAAGACATGGAGATACCTCTAAACATATCAGAAGAAAACAAGCTTTAGCTCCACCCGAGATGCTCATAACCACTCCAGAGACCTTGCAGGCTATTTTAATAGGAAAAGTAATGCGTAGACATTTAAAAAATGTTAGATTCGTTATCGTGGATGAAGTCCACGAACTTGCGGAAGATAAAAGGGGAGCGCAGTTAAGCTTGGGTTTAGAAAGACTTAGAGAGATAGTAAAGCAAGAATTTCAGAGAGTGGGCATAAGCGCAACTATAGGTTCAGCAAATAAGGTAGCAAAATTTCTTGGAAATAACGTTAAGGTGCTTAAAGTTTCTACTTCAAAGGAAGTTGAGATATCTGTTGAAAAGCCGAAACCAAAAAAGATTGATAAAGAAATAGCCCAAGAGATACATTCAAGCATTGATGCAAGCTCAAGAGTTAGAAGAATAAGAGAGCTTATTAATAAGCATAGCTCTACGCTTATCTTTGTCAATACAAGGGAGCTTTCCGAGATACTTGCTTCGAGGCTAAAAATTCTCAACGAGAGCGTGGGCATACATCATAGCTCACTTTCTCAAGAAGTTAGAGTTGAAACAGAGAAGGAGTTCAAGGAGCAGAAACTTAAAGCCTTGGTATGCACTTCTTCCTTAGAGCTTGGCATAGACATAGGGAGCATAAATCTTGTGATTCAATATAAAAGTCCCCGTCAGGTTACGAGATTACTCCAAAGAATAGGAAGAAGTGGTCACCGCTTAGGAAAGAAAAGCAAGGGTATTATAATCACCACGGATGCAGACGATGCCTTAGAATCTTTGGTTATAGCAAGAAGAGCTTTAAAAGAAAAGTTTGAAGATATTGAAATAGAAGAAAAGCCCTATGATGTTCTTGCTCATCAGCTTGTTGGCTTAGCTTTGGATTTTGGAAGAATAACAAAGGAGAGGGCTTATAATATAATTAAAAGGAGCTATGTGTTCAGAAATTTAACATATAAAGAGATGGAAGATGTTTTAGAACTACTAAACCAGATGAGACTTCTTTGGGTTGAGCAAGATAGATTTGGAAAAACAAAGAATTCGAGAAAATACTACTACGAAAACCTATCAACAATCCCTGATGAAAGGAAATACTTTGTCAAGAATATAGTCACTCAAGAAAACATTGGAAGCTTGGACGAAGCCTTTGTCGCAAACTATGTTGAGGAAGGAGTAACAATAATATTCAAAGGAAGCCCTTGGAGAATTTTATCCATAAGCGAAAAAGAGATTTTAGTGGAACCGAGCAGAACAATAGAGGGTGCTATTCCTTCTTGGGTAGGCGAGGAAATCCCTACGCCATATGAAATCGCAAGAGAAGTTGGCAAATGGAGAAGAAAAGAAAAAATTTATTTTCCTTGCGATGATTATACAAAAAAAATAGCTCTTTCAAAGATAAGAAGGCAAAAGCAAAAAAATTTGCCCATCCCAAGTGATAAGCTTATATTAATTGAAATTGTTGGAAATATTGCGATAATTCATTCATGCTTTGGTCTGAGGGTTAATCAAACTCTCGGAAGACTTTTCTCTGCTTTGCTAACCTCTAAGCTTGGCCATAGCATAGCTCTTCAGGTTGATGCTTATAGAATAATATTGCATGCACCAAAAATTTACGTAAAAGAGCTCTTTGATATAGACCCAGAGGTAATAGAACCTCTATTAAGCGTTAGCTTAAAAAGAACCTCTTTGTTTAGATGGAAGTTTTTGCATGTCGCAAGAAGATTTGGAGCGATTTCAAGAGAAGTTTCCTATGCTGATGTAAATCTCAAAAGGATAGTAAAAGCCTATGAAGGCACTGCTATATATAAAGAAACTCTGAAGGAGCTTTTTTCTTCAGTGTTAGATATAAAAAATGCAAAGAAAGTTCTGCAGAGGATAAAGAATAAAGAGATAGAGCTTAAGATGGTTGAGCTAAAAGAACCTTCTCCGATAGCAGAACTTGGTCTTAAAGCTTACTCTGAGATAATTTTACCAGAGAGGGCTGAGAGAATAATCTTGAAGTCTTTAAAAGATAGAATTTTGAATAAAAGGGTTGAGCTTTTTTGTTTATACTGTGCAAAGTGGTCATGCTATTTAAAGGTTAAGAATATTGACTCTGATATAAAATGCGAGAATTGTGGAGCAAAAATGCTTGCAATTTTAAAAAGAGATGAAAACAAGCTAAAAAAACTTTATAGGAGATATAAAAATGGTGAAAGGTTAAGCAAGGAAGAGATGAAGGAAATCAAAGCTATGCAAACCTCTGCAAATTTATTTTTGTCTTATGGCAAGCTTTCGGTAATCGCTCTTGCAGGTAGAGGGATAGGTCCAGAGGTTGCGAAAAGAGTTTTAGGAAACTCGAGAAATGAAGAGGAGCTTTACAGGAATATCCTAAAGGCTGAAAGAGAGTATGCAAGAACAAGGCAGTTTTGGGATTAATACAAAAGTTTATTCCATCTCCATCCGAACATCCGCACTCGTTTTCGCTTTTTCTGCAGTAGTCTCCTCCTGTTTTTGTCGGGTCGCACCACACGCAGGGATATTTAC
>CBFDVL010000039.1:0-11877 GCA_965613365.1 uncultured archaeon
TCTTTATCATTAGTATTATACTTAACTTACAGGTATATAATTTTTACGCAATTCATCTCAACCCTGAAGGGTATGAGCTTTCTTGCTTATTTCTTTGTAAATTCTGTGGAAAATATTTCTGCCCCGAGCATAGATTGCCAGAAAACCACGACTGCGAAGGACTAAAAGAATTCAAAGAAAAAAGAGCTAAATCTCCAGAAAAATGGATTTATGAACCCTTTCACCCAAAATATAGAGAAGAACCTGTAAGAAAAATTAAAAAACCGAGAATAGAGATTATCCAAAGAAATATCATATATGGTATTTTAATTTTAATAACATTGATATTGATATATAGCTTAATTAAAGGATACTAACATAATTTAATCGCATGTTTCATAATTTCTTTTATAAAAGGGCTTTCTTTCATTTTTTCAAATTCGTCTTTTGTATAGACTAGAGGTTCTATTGGGAGATCAGTCATCTCTAATATTTTGCCTATTCTTTCATGGAATTTTTCATTAAATTCACCTATTATAATTAAATCAATGTCGCTCCCTTCATGTATCTCGCCTTTAGCAAATGAACCGAAAAGATAAATTTCACAGTTTAATTTTTTTTTAAGCTCTTTTGAAAACTTCTTTAGAT
Source organism: uncultured archaeon (assembly GCA_965613365.1). Taxonomy (GTDB): domain Archaea; phylum Hydrothermarchaeota; class Hydrothermarchaeia; order Hydrothermarchaeales; family CAZSVW01; genus CBFDVL01. Next base: position 628 of record CBFDVL010000039.1, read on the forward strand.
CTTTAAAAATTTTTTCACTTTTTTCAATATCAATTCTGCGCAGTTTATACATTTTTTTGCGTCCTCCTTTTCATAAAATTCTGAGGGAGCCAGCTCTCCTACCAAACCATTAGGATATCTCGTTGCAATATAAAACATATCTAAAAATCTTGCTTGGTCCTTGAGTTCTAAAAATTCCTTTTCAATCTTGCCACATTCTCTTATAAGTTCTTTTAGAGAATGAGTTATAATTGATGTATATCCTTTATAATAGAGATATGCTTTCAAAGCTTTTTCTGCTGATTGTTGTGCCTGAAAACATGCCCAGTCATAATGTTGAGAAATCAAACTATCTTTTGCAGCATTTAGGTCAGAGTTGGCTTGAGTTATCCATTTTTTTACAAATTTCAAAAATTTACCTCCTTGATTTATTTTTACTTCTTCTGTTTTAAATATCTTTATCCCATAATTCTCAAAACCAAGACTCCAGCGAAACCAGAGAAGACTGGTATAAAGAGATTGTCGTCAAGCTTCGTTGTTAAAGTTTCAACGATAGTAGCTACCCCAGCCATTACTATAGCTAAAGGAAGATGCTTTAGAATAACAAAACTTATCCCAAGATTTACTAAAAATTCTGCTATACATCCTTCTAAGGTTTTTTTCTGCCTTATTTTTATCCTACCAAAAGCCTTACCAGCTAAACTTGCAGTAGAATCTCCAAAGGTTGTCATTAGTATTGCAGAGTATGCTATTAACTTGGGAAAAACGCTTATTGCAATCATGCTACCAAGTAAAAAATACACCTCTCCCCCAAGAACTTTCTTTTCCCTTTCCCTGAAAAACCTCCAGAAAACAGGGATTTTTCTATTAAGCTCCACTCTAATGTACTCTGCGATAAGAAAAATCAATAGCAAAGCTGTTAAGATAAAAAGAGTTGTCCCTTTGCCAAAAAAATGATAGAAAATAACTATAAAAATAGAAGTTAGATGAATAATTTTCCTTCCGATCTCTTTTATTATCTCCAAGTTACTTCTACCTCATCGGTTCTATACCTTTGTTTTACATAAGTTTTTTCCACTTCGTGGAAAATCCCGGAGTTATACATCAGGCAACCAAGCCAGGCTATCATTGCACCATTATCTCCGAGAAGACTCCTCTCTGGAACATAGAATTTTGCCCCATGTTCTTTACACATACAAGCAAGCATTTCCTGAAGTCTTTTGTTAACTCCTACTCCACCTACAAGCAAAACTTCGTTTTTCTCTGCATGTGCTAAAGCTCTTTCTGTTACTTCAACAAGCATTGCAAAAGCATTCTCCTGAAGAGAAAAACAGACATCTTCAATCTTATGCTTTTTAGCAGCTTTAATGCTCGCGGTTAGCAATCCAGAGAAAGAAAAATCCATACCCTTCACAACATAAGGCAATGAGATATACTTCCCCTTTTTTGCAAGCTTTTCAACTATTGGTCCTCCCGGACTACCAAGCTTTACCTCTCTTGCAAATTGGTCAATGCAGTTTCCTACAGCTATATCTAAGGTTTCTCCAAAAACCCTATATCTTTTATCAGCATATGCTATTACTTGGGAATTACCACCAGAAACATATAGAGTAAGAGGGTCTTTGGCGTTTGTTGTTAGCCTGCCTATCTCAATATGAGCAATGCAATGATTTACCCCAACTATTGGAATATTCTTCATCAAAGCTATTGTTCTCGCTGCTACAGCTACCACTCTTAAACAAGGCCCCAAACCAGGTCCCATAGAGAAAGCAACAACATCTATATCATCTAAGCATAAATTGGCTTTTTTTAAAGCTTTAGCCAAAAGTTTGTCTATATTCTCGGCATGATGCCGAGCAGCTTCTCTTGGATGGATTCCTTCAATTAAAGCTTGATGCTTGGTTTCATTGGCTAGTATTTTACCATCAAAGGTTACTATACCAACACCAAGCTTTTCTGCTGTGCCTTCAATTCCTAAGCAAATCATCTCTTCCATTCGGTATATCCACAATTTCCACAGGCTAACCTATCCTTATGCTCCGCTAAAAAAACGCCTTCTCCACATCTTGGGCAGGCTTTTCTTTTTCTTATTAGCTTATCATCCTTTATTTCATAGTATTTCCACTTTGCCATTAGCTACTCTCCTCCTTCTCCTCTTCAAAATTCTTCTTTATTTTTGATTCATCTTCTATCTCAAGCATTCTTTCCTTGGTTTTATAAACCTTAACAAAGGCTACCATCTCTCTTGTTCCAAATTTTTGCTCCATTTTATCTACTATCACGGTATCCTTATCTAAGTTCAACTCGGCTATAAGCTTGGACCTAAAATCTTTCCTCGTAGGAGGGGACTTTTCATAGGTTATTTTAACAGTTAATTCTCTTCTCTCTAACAATGGATTTTCTTTATCCTCTGTTATCTCCAGTTTCATTCTTCGACCTCCATGAAACTAAGAAGCTTTTTAGCCTTTTCTTTGATATCTTTATCTATATTAACCTTAACAACGCCTTCGCTTGGCTGACCATATAGCACTAAAGTTCCCTCCTCAGCTTCGAGAATACATGGTAATACTGCGAGGTCTTCTTCACCTTCTATCAGGATTATTCCTCCTTCTTTTATTTTTTCTTTTACTGTACTCCATAGCTCATGAGTTATTTTTCCCGCCGGGTTATTAACCTTAGTCACTTCTTTTAATTTTTTTCCTGGTATTTTTTTTCTTTTAGTTTTTAAGTCTATTATTGCAAGATGAGGCGAGATTCCCATGCTTATTAGGTTAGAATATGTTACATCGCCAACGACTATTATTTTTTTGTTTTCTTTTAGATTTATCTCTGCAATGCTTTTGTAAACTTTGCCAAGAGGTTTTTTAAATTTATATCTGTGGTTCTCAGGTAATATAAAATTGGTTATTTATCTCACCCTCAGAGCATATCTGCCTGGCATTTTAATACCAAGCTTCTCAGCTATCTCTGATTTCTCTGGATTTATAACATGAACATAGCCTAACCAACTTTCTGAGGTCGGAGATCTACATATCTCGCAAATATCAAGCCTTGTTAATCTCTTACACTCTTTGCATGCTCTCTCTTTCATTTACTCTTCTCCTTTTCTTTTTCTTTTTTTCTTCTTTCATCTTCCAACCATTCCCATTTTCCAAGTCCCGGTTGTCTCATTGTCAGGTTGATTTTGCTTTCCTTTGGTTTTTCTGGATTCAAACTTACAGCTACTATTCTTGCTCTAACTCTATCACCTACCTCTAAAACCCTTTTGGTTTCCTTCCCTATTAAAGCTCCCCTTTTTTCGTCATGTACTATGTAGTCATCGGTTATTTGCGATACATGGATCAAGCCATCGAGAGGACCTATTCTGACGAAGGCTCCAAAATCAACTATTTCAACCACCTCTCCATCCAAGATCTCCTGAAGCTCTGGGTAGAATACTAATGCCTCAAAAGTAACATAATGATAAGAAGCGCCATCTCCCGGAATTACCCTTCCTTCCTCTATATCTATTATTCTTTTTATCCCGAGTATTACTCCAAGGTCTTTATCGAGCTTTCCTTCGTAGCCGCCTTCTATTCTGCCCTTGTACTCATATCCTACTTTAAGTATCTCCATTACAACCTCTTCTAATGGCTCACCAAATCTCTGTGGTGGAACCCTTACAAGGTCCTTAAGGACTATCAACTTGTATATTTCCACAGCCTCCTTTTATAATGGGTGCAACGCAACGATAGCTGTTGCAAATATTAATGCTAAGGTGTTCATCACCTTTATTAATGGGTTAATCGCAGGACCGGCGGTATCCTTTAGCGGATCTCCAACGGTATCGCCTACAACAGCAGCCTTATGGGCTTCGCTTCCTTTTCCTCCGTATTTTCCTTCTTCTATAAACTTCTTTCCGTTGTCCCAAGCAGCTCCCCCATTAGCCATTTGCAAAGCTAAGAGAAAACCGGTTACTATCGAACCCACAAGTAGCCCGCCAAGCGCATAGGGTCCAAGGATAAATCCTACTGCAATGGGCGAAATTACCGCAAGCAATCCCGGCAAAGTCATTTCTCTTAGCGCCGCTCTTGTTACTATATCAACACATTTTCCGTACTCGGGCTTAGCTAAACCTTCCATTATTCCCTTTATTTCTCTGAACTGCCTTCTTACCTCGTTCACTACTTCAAAGGCTGCTTTTCCTACAGCCCTTATTGCTAAGGAGCTGAATAAGAATGGTATCATCCCACCTATAAATAAGCCTATTAAAACATAAGGATTGCCAAGGTCGAAGATCATTGTTTCTTTCGGACTAACTCTGACAAGCTCTTGGGTATAAGCGGCAAAGAAGGTTAGAGCAGCGAGTGCTGCGCTACCAATTGCAAAGCCCTTAGTGACAGCCTTTGTTGTATTTCCTACCGCATCCAAGGCATCTGTAATCTCTCTTACCTCCTCAGGTAAGCCAGCCATCTCTGCTATGCCACCAGCGTTGTCTGTTATTGGACCATAGGAGTCGAGAGTTACAATCATTCCCGTCAAAGAAAGCATCGCCATCACAGCTATCGCTATTCCATAAAGCTGAGCAAAGTGATAGGCTATCAAAATTCCTATGCATATAACCAAGGCTGGTAAAGCTGTGCTTTCTAAGCCGACTGCTAATCCGGTTATCAAGTTTGTAGCTGCACCCGTTTGAGAAGCCTCTGCTATTGATTTCACTGGTCTAAAGCTCTTTGAAGTATAGTATTCTGTTATCATAAAGATTACAAAGGTAATTGCAAGACCTACCAGAGTACAAATATACAAGTTTGTTCTAAGCCCCATGTTTTTGGTAACAATGTAAAATACCAAGGCAGAGAATACTCCAGAGGCAATTAAACCTTGATACAAAGCCTTCATTATCCCATGACCTTTAGCTCTAACAAAGGGAATTCCGAAGATTGTTGCAATTATTCCCACAGCGCCTAAGGCTAAGGGATATATCACATATTTCTCGCCATAAAAGCTTCCAAGAATCATTGCTCCTATTGCAGTAACGGCATAGGTTTCAAATAGGTCAGCGCCCATACCAGCACAATCTCCAACATTATCGCCGACATTGTCTGCGATAACAGCGGGGTTACGAGGGTCGTCCTCTGGAATGCCCGCTTCAACCTTGCCTACTAGGTCGGCGCCAACATCTGCTGCCTTAGTATAAATTCCTCCGCCTATTCTTGCGAATAGGCTTATTAAGCAAGCGCCAAATGCAAAACCCGTTATTAGTATAGGGTCCTTAAAGGTTGCATAGAACACGCTTACACCAAATAATCCCAAACCCACCACGCTTAGTCCGGTAACCGCTCCTCCCCTAAAAGCTATTTTGAGTGCTTCATTCAAACCCTTCTTAGCGGCATTCGCCACTCTGGTGTTTGCTCTCACAGTTACGTTCATGCCTATATAGCCAGCAAGTGCAGAAAATACAGAGCCTACAATAAAACCCATAGCTATATAAAAACTATAGTTTTTATATTCCGGGTGTTTTAATCCTACGCCTAAGATTATTGCAAGTATTACAGCGAAGATTGCAACGGTTTTATACTGTCTATTCAGATATGCCATTGCTCCTTCTTTAATGGCGTTAGATATTTCTACCATCTTTTTATCGCCAGGGTCCTGCCTAATAATACTCATAGCGAGATATCCTGCGCACGCTATTGCAAGTAAACCCAACCCTATAGCTAGCTCCACAAGCATTTTCCAACCTCCTTCATTTTAAATGTCCTGCAATATCGAGATATTTCCTCTGCCTTAAGTATATAACTGGTGAGCCTTTTTTTCTTATTTTATCCTTTAAATTTTTATCGTTTGTACATATTATTACGGTCTTTGAGGCTATGTTATAAAGGAACTCATCAACATCTTCTTCTGAGCATTCAATTAATGGTAGTTTTTTGGCAAGTTCAAGAGCAGCTTTAGCTTTTGCTTCTTTTTTGGAAAGTCTTTCAAGCTCTCTCAGCACGCACTCTGGCAAAACTATTTCATACCTTACATCGAGTAGCCTATTAAGCTCTTCGAATATATCAATGCCAAACTGAAAAGGTATCATCAAAAAATTTGAATCGGGTACTACCTTATAGCAAGATACCATAGCCTATTAGTCTCCACCTCGCACCTATTCTCCTACTTATCGCAATCCTTGCTCCTTTTTCAGCACAAACTGGCAGCTTAAGCCTGACTTCAGCTTCATTTTCCCTCGCACTTGTGACTACACCAACTGTAGTAGCGGTGCCTATGTTTAGCATTAGAGGCTCGCCGGTTTTTATCTTCTCAACCTCAAGCTCTTCTCTTGTTCCAACCACTCTCTGCAAAAGATGAACCTCAAACAAAAGTTCATAAAGCGTTGGTGGAAGCGTATCGGGTATACCAACGAGCGAACCCGACAAACCATCAGACTTAGTATAGGACGGGTCTAACTTTGTACCTATGCCTACTAAGCCACCGGGAGTAACCTTCTTCACAGCTTTACCGCCATGCACGAGAGAAGCAACCTCTGTTCTCAAAGGCGTATACTCGCCATTAGACTTTATTCCCGGTTTTATTTCAATCTCATCTCCAACTTTAATCACGCCTTGAATAAGAGAACCTCCAAGCACACCGCCCTTCAAATCCTCGGGTAATGTCCCCGGCTTATTAACATCAAAAGACCTTGCGACATACATTTTCGCCGGTTTTTTAACATCTCTTTTGGGCGTAGGAATTCTATTCAAAATTTCCTGAATTAAAACATCTATATTTGCTCCGTGTTGAGCTGAAACAGGTATAATGGGCGAGCCTTCAGCAATTGTACCTTTAATAAATTCCTTTATTTCTTTATAATTTTCAAGGACTCTCTCCTTATCTACTAGATCTATTTTGTTCTGCGCTATAACTATGTTCCTAACACCAATTATATCCAGAGCCATTAAATGCTCCTTGGTTTGAGGCTGTGGACAAGGCTCGTTTGCTGCAATTACAAGAATTGCCCCATCCATTAATGCTGCTCCGCTTAGCATTGTAGCCATTAAAGTTTCATGTCCCGGAGCATCTACAAACGAAACCATTTTTATAGGTTTGGTTTTGCTGCCGCAATGCTTGCATTTCTCGCCTGTTGTGTAACATTTTGGCTCTTCGCAATTTGGACATTTTCTAAAGACGGCATCGGCATAGCCAAGCCTTATGGAAATTCCTCTTTTGATTTCCTCGCTATGCCTATCTGTCCATACACCTGATAATGCCTCAGTTAGCGTGGTCTTGCCATGGTCAACATGACCTATCATTCCTATATTTACTTCTGGAACCATTCTCTTAGCCAGCTTCTCCGCCTCCTAAACCAAGAAGCTCTTCTATGCTTTTTTTACCTTTTTTAACTATTTTTGTATTTATTTGCACTATTTCAGGAGTTATTTCATTACCCCTTACCATTTTTCTTCTTCTAACTCCCTTTCTTTTAGGTCTGTATCCAGGAGGAGAGGAAAGTAACACCCTCTTTCTTACTCTGCCGTGAATATCTTTTCTCATAGGAAAGCCATCTTTATCGCTCCCCCCAGTAATTAAAAGTTCGTATCCCTTTAAACCTATTGGTGATGCATCTACAGTATCCCCTATCCTTTTTCCTATGAAAATCTTTGCCTTTTCCTCATTTAGCTCAATATTATATGCTCTTCCCGTCTCTGGGTCTGAAACTACAACCTTCTGCAACCTTGCACCTCCTTAATTTCTTCTATAAGCTTAATCTCTTCTTCTGTTAGCTTATCTCTAAACTCTTTTTCCAGCAACTCTAACTCTCTATCAGTAATAAAGGTATATAAAATATCTCCTTCTTCAATATTTCTCCCAACTACTCCATCTTCTATTGAAATCGCAACCTGCATGTTTTTAGTTGCCTCTGCCAAATTAATATTTTTCTCCTGTATTCCCTTTATGCTTCCTATGATTTTTCCATCCTTAATAAGCTTATAACCAGGTTTTATTTTTCCTTCTATAACCTCTATTCCTACTATCGCTGGCTTACTTGTTCTAAAAACATAACCAGGCAAAATTCTTATTTTTCCCGGTTTAGTAAGCTTCTCAAACTCTTCAAGCTTCTTCTTTTCTATTTCTTCAAGAATCCACTCTTGATAATCTTCAATTAGCTTATAAATCACGTTTCCAAGAAAAATCGGAATATCGCTTTCTCTAGCTCTAGCCTCGGCATCTCTCAAAATACCAACGTTAAACCCGAGAATTACTCCTTTGCTTTTATCCTTCTCTCTTACAGCCTCTGCCTCCATGACATCTCTCTTTGATACATCTCCTACATCTGCTCTTCTTATTGGTATACCTTCATTCTCAAGAAGTTTAATCAGTCCCTCAAGTGATCCAAGGGTATCTGCTTTTATTACCACTCCTATCTTATCAGTCTCTATTTTCACATCTTCTATCTCAGCCATAATTTCTGCTTTAACTTTCTCTATCTCATCCTTGTTTGCGATAACTCGCAAAGGAGAGCCGGCTAAAGCGTTTTCCAAGTTGGGAGCAGCAATTTTTACACCGCAAGCCGCGAATGCTTCGCTAACATGGCTAAACCTATGCTTTGGGTCACGGATTTCGTCTAATGGTTTTGGTTTGAGCAGAGACCTCACCTTGGTTTGAATAACTCCTTCCTTGCTACCGAGTAATATTAAATCACCTCTCTTTATCTTTCCATCGTAGATTATCACATCTATTGTTGTGCCAAGACCTTTTTCTTCCTTGACCTCAAGTATAGTACCTTTGGCTGGTGCTGTCTCGCTAATCTCCAGCTGTTTTTCAAGGAATCTCTGAGCTAAGCCAAGGATTACCATGAGAAGCTCTGGAATACCTTCGCCAGTTAAAGCGCTTACGGGAACTATAGAAACCTGCCTCTCATATTTCTCTATTCTATCAAATCTCTCTGCTTGGAATCCTTGGTTATAAAGTTCGCCAACGATTTCATAAACTAAGTTCTCAAGTTTGGCTTTTGTCTCTTCCTGCTGATAAGCAAAAGAAAGCAGAAATGGATAGTTCTCCTTTGGTTTCCAGCCAGAAATTTTATCTATCTTATTCGCAGCGACAACAAAAGGTGTTTTATAACTTCTTAATATGTTTAAAGCTTCTATGGTCTGGGGTCTAAATCCTTCGGTTATATCTATAACCAAAATTGCGAGGTCAGCTAAAGCTCCGCCTCTCTTTCTAAGCGTAGTAAAGGCTTCATGACCAGGAGTATCTATAAAAAGCAAACCTGGCAAATTTATTTTTATCTTCAACTTTTTTATTAAATCGCCACAGATTTTCTCAATAACCTCAATAGGAATCTCAGTAGCACCTATATGCTGGGTAATACCTCCTGCCTCTCTCTGAGCTATGGCTGTACCTCTAATCTTATCTAAGAGCGTAGTTTTTCCATGATCTACATGCCCGAGAACTGAAACTATTGGCTGACGAATCATTTTCAAGCAAAAAGATTTTTCTCAAGAGTTAACCTTTTTGTAAGAATTTTTATAGTTAATTTAAGTATAGATTAAAACTATGGAAAACTACGGTGATAGTATGAAAATTAGTGACTTAAAATCAGGTATGAGTAATGTGGATATAAAGGCGAAGATAATAGATATGTCTGAAACTAGGAATGTGCAAACAAGATATGGTCCTAGGTCTGTGGCTAATGCTACCTTGGAGGACGAAACGGGACAGATTAGTTTATCGCTTTGGGAAAGTCAAATTAGTTCCGTATCTATTGGAGATATTGTAAGTATAAAAGGAGGATACGTAACAGAGTTCAGAAACAAGCTACAACTGAACATCCCAAGAGCTGGTAAAATAGAGGTGGTTAGAGAGTAAACCTCTTATTGCATTCTTCGCAGTTGAGTGTTTCATGCTTTTTAAAAAGATGGAAAAGCAGTATACTACAAGAATGAGACTACTTTACGATGTATCGACAAAGACCGTTAAAGAGTATAGTTCTACCCCGAGGTTTTTTAATGGACGACCGAATAAGTAGCGTAAAAAAGAGTATCAAAATTTCAAATTAATCATATGCTTTAGCTTTTCACATTTTGCCTTTAGATACTTATAGTTCTCAGGGGTAGGCTCTACTTCAATTGGCACGCGCTCAACAACTTTTAGCCCATATCCTTCTAACCCGACGATTTTTCTTGGATTGTTCGTCATCAACCTTATGGTTTTTAATCCTAAGTCTGCGAGAATTTGAGCTCCTATGCCATAGTCTCTTAAATCTGCTGGAAATCCAAGCTTGTTGTTCGCCTCTACAGTATCCAAACCTTCTTCCTGAAGCTTGTATGCCTTGAGCTTGTTTATTAATCCAATTCCTCTCCCTTCATGCCCAAGAATATAAAGCAAGACTCCTTCTCCTTCCTCATCTATCATTTTAAGAGCTTTCTCAAGCTGATCTCCGCAATCACATCTCAAAGAATGAAAAACATCGCCAGTTAAACACTCGGAGTGAACTCTAACAAGAACTTTCTCTTTACCCGCTACTTCACCTTTGACTAAGGCTAAATGAACTTCATTACCTATTTTGCTTTTATAAGCTATAGCTCGCCATTCGCCATAAAACTTTGTCGGAAGCCTTACTTCCACTACCTTCTCAATAAGCTTTTCTCTTTTTCTTCTATATCTAATCAAATCCTCTATGGTTATGATCTTGAGATTGAACTTTTCTGCTATTTTCTCAAGTTCTGGTAATCTCGCCATAGTTCCGTCTTCGTTCATTATCTCACAGATTACGCCAGCAGGGTATAGTCCGGCAAGCCTTGCTAAGTCAACCGCCGCTTCTGTATGTCCCGCTCTCTCAAGCACCCCTCCATCCTTTGCAATTAATGGAAAAACATGCCCAGGCTTAGCAAGGTCTTCTGGCTTGGTTTTTGGGTCTATCAAAACCTTTATTGTGATAGCTCTATCCTTAGCTGAAATGCCCGTAGTAACTCCAAACTCTGGTTTGGCATCTACTGAAACCGTAAAAGCTGTTTCATGCAAAGCATTACTATTTGGCAGCATAGGCAAAAGTTGAAGCTCCTCTGCTCTTTTCTTGGTTATTGGCACACAGATTAAACCTCTACCATGCTTAGCCATGAAGTTTATTGCTTCTGGAGTAACCTTCTCCGCAGCGATTACAAAGTCCCCCTCGTTCTCTCTATTGGGGTCGTCTACTACGATAATCATTTTTCCATCTTTGATATCCTTTAAGGCTTCCTCTATGCTCGCAAACCCCATGTTTGCGAGATTAAGCAAAGTAATATATCTGTCTCTTATACACAT
>CBFDVL010000040.1:0-11611 GCA_965613365.1 uncultured archaeon
TTTGCAAGCTTTAGGTCTATGGAGTTTGCAAGTATCGTTACCTCTGGCGAGTAAACTCCCGCCGTTGTCGTTACCGCAGCAGTGGTAACAACGTTACCACCGATACCATAAACGCTTAGATGACTTAGGTTGGCCCAGACATAGTTGTTGTTAACATCTACTCCGGCATCATAGACATAGGGTCCGTTCTCGTTAGTATAATTAGCACCCTTGGTTATAGCCTTCCATACTGAGCCATTCCACCAGTAGAGCTTGAGCTTGCTCTCATCGATGTTCTTACTCGCAACCTCGCTCGCATTGTAGTAGACCTTTATTAAAATCCAGCTTAAGTTACCAGAGGTTTCGTTAATGTTTGCACTCGGCTCAAAGGTTATAATCATAATATAAATTCTTCGATTTTTGTCCTAACGTTAACTTTTCCTTATTATTTAGGCTCGGAGAACCGAGGACCGCGACATAGTTAACCATGCTTTGCATGGTTAGCATGGCTAAAATGGGCGGTCTCGACTTACCGAGCCTACATGTTTAAAGCCCCCGCTTCGCGCGCCTATGGGAAAAGCATGACCATAGGACGGTTGGCGGGGGTACAACCGATAACTTTTAATTTTAAGAAATCTGAGTTTTTATAGCTTGAGAAATCTTAAAATCTTAAGTCTCAAGATTTCTCTTGTTGAGGTGGTAATTTGGGCGAAGTCGTAATTCCAGTTAAAATAGAGGAGGAGATGAAGCGGAGCTACATAGATTATGCGATGAGCGTTATCGTGGGGAGAGCTTTACCTGATGTGAGAGACGGACTCAAGCCCGTGCATCGCAGAATATTATATGCGATGTATGAGATGGGAATGTTCCATAACAAGCCTTATAAGAAATCTGCCCGCGTTGTTGGAGAGGTCTTGGGAAAGTACCATCCTCATGGCGACCAAGCAGTATATGATGCCCTTGTAAGAATGGTTCAGGATTTTTCAATGCGTTATCCTCTGGTGGATGGTCAAGGCAACTTCGGCTCGGTAGATGGCGATTCTCCCGCTGCGATGCGTTACACAGAGGTTAGACTTGCAAAGATTGCCGAAGAGCTACTTGCCGACATAGATAAAAACACCATAGATTTTGTTCCAAACTTCGACGAATCTCTTGTTGAGCCGAGCGTTTTGCCCGCGAAGCTTCCAAACTTGTTGATAAACGGCTCTTCTGGAATAGCGGTGGGAATGGCTACCAACATGCCTCCTCATAATCTTGGAGAGGTTGTGGATGCAATAATAAAGGTGATAGACTCACCAGAGGTAACCATAAAAGAGCTTTTAAACTACATTAAGGGTCCAGATTTTCCTACAGGAGGCTACATACTTGGCAAGGAGGAAATAAAAAAAGCTTACATTACGGGAAGAGGAATAATCACGCTCAGAGGAAAAGTAGAACTGGAAGAAGGCAGAATAATCATAACCGAACTGCCTTACCAAGTTAATAAATCCAAACTTGTTGAAGAAATAGCAAATTGTGTTAAAACCAAAAAAATAGAAGGAATCTCTGATTTAAGAGATGAATCTGACAGAGAAGGTATAAGAGTTGTAATAGAGCTTAATTCCCATGCAAACCAAGAGATAATACTCAACCAGTTGTATAAATATACTCAGCTTGAAACAACCTTTGGAATTATAAATTTAGCTCTCGTTGATGGCGAACCAAGAATATTAAGCCTTAAAGGCTTAATAGAAGAGTATATAAAACATAGAAGAAACATTATAACAAGAAGAACAAAATTTGAGCTTGAAAAATCAGAAAAAAGAAAACACATAGTTGAAGGACTTTTAATTGCTCTCAAGAATATAGATGAAGTGATAGAAACCATAAAAAAATCTGAAAACGTTGAAGAAGCCAGAAACAAGCTTATTTCAAGGTTTAATCTGACAAAAATTCAGGCTCAGGCAATATTGGACATGCGTTTGCAGAAACTCACCGCCTTAGAAACAGAGAAGCTTGAGCAAGAGAACAAGGAGCTTGAAGACAAAATTTCTTATCTGAAAGAAGTTCTTGCAAGCGAGCAAAAACTCTTGGAGATAATAAAGAAAGAGCTTCTCGAGCTAAAGGAGAAATACGCCGACGAAAGAAGAACGAAAATAATACCAAAACCAACGGAGGTAAAAGAAGAAGACCTTATACCAGAGGAAGAGATGGTCGTTATTCTGACAGGCGAAGGATACATAAAGAGAATACCTCTCAATGCATACAGAAGTCAAAGAAGGGGTGGCAGAGGAATAGTGGGAATAGATACGAAGGAAAAGGACATCGTTACAAATATCATAATCTCCTCAACCCATGATATTTTGCTTTTCTTTTCAAATAAAGGCAAAGTTTATGCAAAGAAAGTATATGAAATACCGGTGGCAAGCAGATATTCCAGAGGAAAAGCGTTGGTAAATGTTTTCGAGATATCGAAGGACGAAAGAATAACCGCCGTATTGCCAATGGAGTTTGGCAAGGGTTATCTTTTCATGGCTACCAAGAAGGGTAAGGTAAAGAAAACCTCAATGGATGAATTTCTTAGCATAAGAAAAACTGGTAAAATAGCGATAGAGCTTGAGGAAGAAGATGAGCTTGTTGAGGTAAAGGTTACAAGTGGAGACGACGAGATACTACTTGCAACGAAGTTTGGAAAGGCTATAAGGTTTCCAGAGCGAGAGGTTAGAGCAATGGGCAGAGCTACTTTGGGGGTGAAGGGAATCTCCTTAGTCAATGGAGATGAAGTTGTTGGAATAGAAGTTTTAAACTCTGAAAACCTTGAGCAAACATTTCTTGTGGTTACAGAAAATGGTTATGGAAAAAGAAGTAAGTTTGCAGAATTTCCACTTCAAGGTAGGGGAGGTAAGGGCGTAATAACCATAAAGATAAGTCAGAAAACAGGCTTGGTAGCGGGAGTAGAGGGCGTTGGAGACGAAGATGAGATAATAATCTCAAGCATGCAAGGTATAATGATTAGACTCAGGGTAAAAGAGATTCCAATTTTGGGAAGAAATACCCAAGGAGTTAAGCTTATGCGACTGGAAAACGATAAGGTTGCTACGGTGGTAAAGGTTGTTTAGCATTTCTATTTTTCAAGCTCATCATCTATTACCTCTTTGAAAACTTCGTAGGGTTGAGCACCCTCAATAATTCTCCCATCTATGAATATGGTTGGTGTACCAGTTACACCAGCTTTTATTCCATCTTGTCGGTCTTTGAGAACCTCTTCTTCATATTTTCTTGAGTTGAGGCATTTGTTGAACTTTGCTATATCTAAGCCAAGCTCAGAAGCATAAGTTTCAAGCATACTTAAATTGGAATACCACTCATTCTGTTTTTCAAACAACAACTCGTGATACTCCCAGAATTTTCCTTGCTCGCCCGCGCAATTCGCAGCCTCAGCAGCTTTTAGAGAATTTCCTCCATGAACAGGGAAGTCTCTGAATACGAATAATACCTCGTTGCCGTATTCTTCCATAATCATGGGTAGAATCTGCAACTCGAACTTGGCACAGTAAGGACAAGCATAGTCTGAAAACTCTATTATTACTACTTTGGCATTTTTATTCCCCTTAGATGGGTCGTCATCGATGCTGACATTTACCCTTGGAGCTTTTTCACTCATGTTGACCAAGCATTTTGCACTGAGAACGAGAAGCTCGCCATCCTTTGTAGCGTATACCACTTCTTTACCAAGAACTTGGGTTCCCATTAATATCTCAAGGTCAAGCTTATAAAGATTTTCTCCATAAGGGGAGATAGTGGTTATTTTTCCTTCCATACCCTGAGGATGTAGAAATTTCTTATTTATGTAAGTTGAAACCTTATTGCCAACTTCATCTTCAGATAGTCCCTTAGCTACAGGACAGCTTGTAATTTCTGGAGTTTTACATGACTTTAAAGAGTATCCCCCTATGCCTCCTATAGCTATGCCTATCACCAAACCAATGATTATAAAATGTTCTTTCTGCATTGTCCAACGTTATCTTTAAGCCTATAAATAACTTTTGCTTGTGGTAAGGAAGATGATAGAAATGAATGAAGAAGTAAGAAAACTGCTGGAGAAGCAAGGATATAGAATTGTAGGAAATCACTCTGCTGTTAAGCTCTGCCACTGGTTGAGAGAGAGGTTACTAAGGAAAAGACCATGCTATAAATCAAAATTCTATGGTATAGCATCTCATAGATGCTTGCAAATGAGTCCAAGCGTGGCATGGTGTCAGCATCGTTGTCTATTCTGCTGGCGTCCGGTAGAACATACTCTTGGAGAGGAAATCAACGTAAGCTTAGATGAACCAAGCTTTATTGTTGAGAAAAGCATAGAAGCACAGAGAAGCCTGCTCTCTGGTTACTGGGGAGAAAAGAGAGTTGATAGAAAGGATATGGAAGAAGCATGGAATCCAAAGCATGCAGCAATTTCTCTTGCTGGCGAGCCAACTACTTATCCTTACATAGATGAGCTTATAGAAGAGTATCATAAGCATGGCTTTACTACCTTCCTTGTTACCAATGGCATGCATCCAGAGAGGCTTGAGAAGGTGAAACCCTATCAGTTATATCTAAGCTTAATAGGCTATGATGAAGAAAGCTACAAAAGAATATGCAGACCCACAATAAAGGATGGATGGCAGAGATTAATGGAAAGCTTGGAGATATTCTCAGGTAAGAAGCTGAGAAAGGTCATAAGGCTTACTTTGGTTAAGGGTTACAACTTAGAGCATGCTGAGAAGTTTGCAAAGCTTATAGAGCTTGCGTCCCCAACATTCATAGAAGCCAAAGGCTATGTGCATGTCGGATTTTCAAGGCAAAGGTTGAGAAGAGAGAACATGCCCACCTTTGATGAAGTCAAAGAGTTTGCAATAGCTTTAGAAAAAGCTACTGGCTACAAAATAAAAGACTATGTTGAAGAAAGTAAGGTTGTCCAGCTTGCAAAATGAGAAAGATTTTACTTGTAATAGCGATATTGCTGATTTTCTTTTCCTTCCAAATGGAAGGAAAAAAAGAAAAAGAAAGACCCGCAGAGCTATGGGTCGAGATACACGACGTTTCTCCAAGCTACGGTATTGAGGATCTCGAAGAGATTCTCAGGATTATTGAAAGGCATAGAGTTGATAAGGTTGTGCTTTTTGTAATACCGAACCATGGTTATTCTTCGCCAATGCATGAAAACAAAGAGTTTGTTAAAGAGCTAAGAGAACTCGAGAAGAAAGGTTATATTATTGCTTTACATGGCTATGCTCACAGCAAAAATGAATTTAGAACAAGTAAAGAAAATGCAGAAAAGCTTTTAGAGCTTGCTGAGAAAGAATTTTTACTTGCGAACTTAAGTTTCCCAAGGTATTTTCTCCCACCATTCTGGGCGGTTTCACCGGAGGTGAAATCATTACTTGAAAGTAAATTTGACTACGTTTATTATCGGGGCCACATCTATGCAAAAAATAAAATTTTGCTGTGCAAATCTCATGACTATACCACATATTTTTCCCCGCTGGCTTTGCCGAGGGCAAAGTTTAGTTACTCTCATTCCAAAGGAATCTTCAGATTGACGATTCATATAAAGGCGGCGAATACCGAAGAAAATTTAAACTTCTTAGAAGAATTCTTAAGCTGGAGAGACAATGAGCTTGGAAGATATAATAAAAAAAGTTAAGGAAGAGCTTGACGAGAAAGAAAGAAAGAGAGAAGAAACTTATCTAAAAGCAAGAGAAATTAGAAGAATTTCAACGAAGGCTATAAGAGAAATTCATAAGGGAAACTATGAAAAGGCAGAGGAATATTTGTTAAATGCAAGAAAACTTGTTGAAGAAGTATGCAATGAGGAATACGCTTTTCTCAACGAAGCTTTTCAGGAGTTTGGCGAGGCTTGCTTAACACTTGCATTTTTAAGAGATAAAAATATACCCACACCAGAGGAGCTTAAGATACCTGCCGAATGCTATGTTTTCGGATTAGCAGATAGCGCGGGAGAGCTAAGAAGATATATTTTAAATAGCATAAGACAAAACAAAACAGAGAAAATAGAGTATTTCCTTGATCTGATGGACGAGATATACCATTGCCTAATGCTCATTGATTATCCTTCCTCGGCGAGAAGAAAGCAAGACATGGTAAGAGTTTTATTGGAGAAAACCCAAGGTGATGTTACCTTAGCTTTAAGGCAGGCTGAGCTGGAGAAGAAACTATGTGGAATCCAAAAAAAATAGAAAAACTTGCAAAAAAAGACTTTGAAAAGGCATGGATTGAAACCAAGGAGCTTCTGCCAGAGGTTAGTATAGATAGGAAATATCTAATAATAAAGCCAGAATTTGGAAAACCTCATCCTATATTTGAAACAATAGAGAAGTTAAGACAGGCATACCTACGCTTAGGGTTCGAAGAGGTAGTTAATCCGGTTTTCATAGAAGATAAAGAGGTCAAACGTCAGTTTGGTCCAGAAGCTCTTGCGGTACTTGACCGTTGCTACTACCTCGCTGGTTTGCCAAGACCGGACATTGGTCTAAGCGATGAGAAAATAGAAAAGCTAAAAAAGCTTGGAATTAGCATAGAAAATAGAGAAGCATTGCAAAAAATATTGCATGAGTATAAAAAAGGAAAATTTGGAGGAGATGACCTAATCTATAAAATAGCTGAGGTTTTAAATATAGACGATGCTCTCGCCACAAAGGTTATTGATAGGGTATTTCCAGAATTCAAGAAGCTTGCTCCAGAGGCAAGTTCATTAACGTTGAGAAGTCATATGACAAGCGGATGGTTTCTCACTCTACAAGCTTTAGTTAAGCGAAAGCCATTGCCAATAAAACTCTTTTCCATAGATAGATGTTTTAGAAGAGAGCAAAGAGAAGATGAAACACATCTCAAAACCCATCACTCAGCGTCTTGCGTCCTAGTTAAAGAAGATGTAACCATAGAAGACGGAAAAGTTATAGCCGAAGGCTTACTATCTCAATTTGGTTTTACAGATTTTAAGTTCAAGCTTGACGAAAAAAGGTCAAAATACTATGCTCCCGATACACAGACAGAGGTTTATGCGTACAACGAGAAGACCGGATGGGTGGAAGTAGCAACTTTTGGAATTTATAGTCCAGTAGCTTTATCTAGATATAAAATAACCTATCCCGTGATGAATCTTGGTTTAGGAGTTGAAAGGCTTGCGATGGTTTTATATGGTTACAAAGATGTGAGAAAGCTTGTTTATCCTCAGTTCTATGAGGAATGGAGATTAAGTGACAGAGAAATAGCTTCTATGATAAGAATAAACCGCAAACCTCTTAGCAAAGAGCTTTTGAAAATTGCAGAAAAAATAGTAAATGTAGCAGAAAAGCATGCAAAAGCTAAAGCTCCTTGTGAGTTTCTGGTTTATAAAGGAGATATTCTTGGAAAAGAGGTTGAAATAAAGCTTGTTGAGAGAGAAGAGGATGCAACCTTGCTTGGACCTTCTTGGGAGAATGTTATCTGCGTAGAGAATGGAAACATTTATGGCATCGAGAAAAACAAGGCGAAAGGCGTTGTGCTTCCCTTAAGATATATAGATGGTATAGCATTTAGGTTTGCTTACGAAATAGAGCAAGGTATACTCTCTGGCAAGGATAAGATTATTACAAGAGTAGGTATGGTAAAAAGCCTGAGCGATGTTAACTTAACTTTAAATGAGGTAGCGAGAAGATATATCCAAGCATATGAAAAAACCATAGATATTCGTGGCCCTCTGTTTGCAACAATAGAAACTAAGGTTAATGTTTAATGATAAAAATGCGGGCTAGACCGGGGGGCTCGGCGTCCCCTGTAACCCGAAACCGTCGATATGCGGGGGTCGAAGCCCTGAGGGCGGCATTTCCGACCATGGGATAGCCCAAGCTTCAAGCGTAGAAGTCTCGTCCTGCAGGACCGGCGGTGTCTCCTTGCTCAGCCGGAGGGTTGGACAAGGAGACTTTGCCCGCCGAAACCCGCTAGGCCCGGAAGGGAGCAACGGTAGGCGGGACGTGCGGTGCTTGCAGGGGTGCGGGATGGAGCTTGAGGCTTGGCCAACTATCCTATGGAAGGGGTGTCCACCTCAGGGCGTGCCCGCTATGATGTCGGGGTCGCCTAGCCTGGTAGGGCGTCAGCCTGCTAAGCTGATGGGCTTACGCCCACGTGGGTTCAAATCCCACCCCCGACGTTATATAACCAACAAAATATATAATGGAGGTAGCGTCGATAAAAAACGCAAGATACCGGTTAAAAATGGCGTTAAATCCTTCAAAATCATGTTAACTGCGATGCTCTTCTTCATTTGATATTTCTTATGTTATAAAAGAGTTAAATTAAGAAGAACTAAGAAGATTTCTGACATTAATGAAATCATAGACAAAAGCTAAGAAAAGAGCACGTGCTTGAGAGGATGGTATTTTTGCTATAACAACTTCCCAACAACAAACGCTATCAAAGCAAAGATCATACCAAGTTTAATTCTCCTTTGAGTTATTTTTGCTCTTTCAATGCTTGGATTATGCATAAAGCTTAGAGTGGTATATAGGAATATCACATCAGCAATACCTACCAGCAAAAGGTAATAAAGGTTGAGATAACCCAAGAAAGAGGGTAAAGGGCTAAGTATAACAGCTAAAAAAGTAAATAAAGATGCTATTTTGCATGAAGTTTTTATTCCCACTTTTTTTGGTAGAGTATTGGCTACATCTCCTCTAATATCCTCGATATCCTTTATTATTTCTCTTGAGGTGTTTGCAAAAAATGCTAAAAAAACAAATATTAAAGTAGCCCTCCATTCTGCTGTTTCTCCTGCAGAAACGCCTCCAAAGAGAAAAGGCGAGGCTACAAGGTAACTAACAAGCAAATTTTTTGAGAGCCCTCCTTTCTCTTTAACCCTCCAAGGATATATATAAAGTAAGAGAGAGTTGAGCAGAGCGATGGTAAAGGCATAGATGTTTATACCAAAGGAGAGCAATACGCCAATAAAGAAGAGAGAAATCGCATAGGCATAGGCTTTGCTCAACGAGATTTTTCCAGAGGGTAGAGGTCTTGAGGGATTGTTTATTTTATCAGCCTCATAATCAAAGTAGTCGTTTATTACATTGCCAGCTCCACATACAAGAAAAGCTACCAAGCTTGCTAATAGCACAGGTATTGTAAAAAAAGTTGTCGATGCTATCATCGCCCCTATAATAACAGCCAAGCCCGCCATAATGCAGTTTAAAGGTCTTAAGATCGAAATGTAGTAATGCATAGAAAATAATAAAATTTCATAGCTTAAAAACATAGCCCGGTGGTGTAGCGGTCAAGCATGCGGGACTCTGGCCGTCTTTTGCGGAATGTCCCGCAAAAGACGGGAGAGATCCTGCGACGGCGGTTCGAATCCGCCCCGGGCTATCATTATTTATAAATAGTGAGAAAATTGAGGTGCGATTTTGATTCACCTTCGATTTTCAAACAACAAATTTTTTATTTGCTCATCTTCCTTATTTAAATTTAGATGCTTTCGAAAATTTTCTATCCAAGCTCCGTTGCCGTTGTAGGTGCATCAAGAACTCGTGGCAAAATTGGAAACGAGATTTTGAGAAATTTAATTTACTCAGGTTATAGAGGTGGTATTTATCCAGTAAATCCAAATGCTGAAGCTATTCTTGGTTTAAAAGCCTACCCAACGGTTAAGGAGATACCTTATTCAGTAGATTTAGCAATTATTGCAGTGCCAGCAAAGATTGTTCCTTCAATAATGAAAGATTGCGTTGAGAAAGGAGTAAAAGGCGCTGTTATAATCTCCTCTGGTTTTAGTGAAGTCAGTAATAGGGAACTTGAGGATGAGGTTAAAAGAATCGCCTCAGGTAAGGTAAGGATAATAGGTCCCAACACCATTGGAATAATAAATACTGCAAATAATTTAAACGCAAGCTTTGCCCCAAACATGCCTTTAAAGGGAAATATAGCTTTCATCACCCAAAGCGGGGCTTTGGGAGGAGCCTTAATTGACTGGACGATTAGAGAAAAAATAGGCCTTAGCAAGATAATAAGCGTTGGAAATAAGTGCGATGTGGGAGATGAGGAGCTACTTGAGTTTCTGGCAAAAGATAAGGAAACTAAGGTAATAGCGATGTATATCGAAGCCATAAAGGATGGAAGAAGATTCATGGAGGTTGCAAAAAAAGTAAGTAAGCTTAAACCAATAGTTGTTGTAAAGGCAGGAAGAACAGAAGCAGGGAAAAGAGCAGCTTCTTCTCATACGGGCGCACTTGCCGGAAGCTTTGAAATTTATAAGGCGGCCTTTAAGCAATGTGGCGTAATATATGCAAATGATACCGAAGAGCTTTTTGACAAAGCTATAGCTCTTGCAGAACAATCGCCAGCAAAAGGTAAAAGAGTTGCAATAGTAACAAATGGTGGTGGAGCTGGTATAATGGCGGCAGACGCATGCGAAGAGCTTGGACTACTTGTTCCCGAGCTAAGCGAAAAAACTCAGAGTACATTAAAAGAATTTTTACCAGAAATAGCCTCTACGAGAAATCCTATAGATATTGCTGGAGATGCTGGTTATGAGAGATATAAAGCTACCATTGATGTCGTTCTTAAGAATAATGAGGTAGATGCAGTTATAGTTATATTTGTTCATACCGCATTGACAGAGCCCGTAGAACCTGCAAGAGCCCTGGTTGAATGCCTGCAAAGGGCTAAGAAGCCTGTGGTGGGATGTTGGATAGGTGGTTATGAGGTTGAAGAAGCTATAAGAATATTAAAAGAAGAGAACGTTCCCAACTTCCCTACACCCAAGAGGGCTGTCAAAGCCTTAAGTGCGTTGATTAGACAAGGAGAGGTGTTGTATGATATTGACTGAAGATAAGGCTAAAGAAATATTAAAAGAGCATGGCATACCTGTGCCAAAAGAAGAGCTTGCAGAGAATGAAGAAAAAGCCATAGAAATAGCAAAAAAAATAGGCTTTCCCGTAGCGCTAAAGTTAATCTCTCCAGACATTTTGCATAGAAGCGATGCTAAAGCTATAATGCTGAATTTAAAAAGTGAGGAAGAGTTAAGAAAAGGTTTTAAAGAAATAATAAAGAATGCTAAAAACTTTGATCCTTATGCAAGAATCCACGGAGTTTTGGTTCAGGAGATGCTTCCTCAGGGCAGAGAGGTTATAGTTGGATTAATAAAAGACCCACAGTTTGGACATGTGGTGATGTTTGGTCTAGGCGGGATTTTTGTTGAGATATTAAAAGATGTTGCCTTTAGAGTAACTCCAATAGACAAGAAAGAAGCTTTGAAAATGATGAAGGAAATAAAGGGTTACAAGATTCTTGAAGGAGTAAGAGGGATATCGCCCTCTGACATAAATGCAATAGCAGATGTTATAGTAAAAGTATCAGAGCTTGGAGTTAAAATGCCTGAAATAAAAGAATTAGACATTAATCCTCTCTTTGCCTATGAGAAGGGTGCTGTAGCTGTGGATTGCAGAATAATATTACAAAGAAATAAGCAAGAAAGCTCATACCCTTCAGGGTTGAGATGAATTGTGTAAAGATCATATATCTGTAAGTTAAGTATAATACTGATGATAAAGAAGACCATAACGATCAGAGAAGATCAGGAAGAATGGATTAAGAGAAAACACATAAACCTGTCAAGATT
>CBFDVL010000041.1:0-11398 GCA_965613365.1 uncultured archaeon
TCAAGCAGAAGACGGCATACGAGATCATGCCTAGTCTCGTGGGCTCGGAGATGTGTATAAGAGACAGGATAAAGAAAGGATTGGAAGTAATAAAAGAATATGCCCAAAAATATAACAGCGTTGATGGTTTATATGCTAATGTTGAAGATGAATATATTAGATTGTTTGTAGGACCTTTCAATCCTGATATACTGTTATACGAGTCTGAATGTTCAAATAATATAGAAACTTTATTAAAAATAAAACAATTTTACAGGAAAGCTGGTTTAAAGAAATCTGACAATTTCAAGGAAAGAGAAGATCATTTAGCGATTCAGTTTGAATTTATGAGACAGCTGTGTGAAAAAAATGATATATCCCTACAAAAGAAATTTTTCAATCACTTATATAACTGGGCTATACCATTATTAAAGAAAATTATAAAATGTGAAAACGCAAGGTTTTATAAAGGAATATCTTTAATAGCCCTTGGATTTTTGGAAAGTGAATACAATATTATAAATGGCTAATATAGGGAACAACCGGTATTTCTGCTTTTTCAGCAACTTTTCTTTGTTTTTTGTCGAGGCTAAGAAGTTTTGCATTTAGTTTTTTAGCCAAAGCTACGTAAAGAGCATCGTATATTGTAAGATTTTCTTCAAGTGCAATGACGGAAGTATCGTCTAAAATTTTAGCTTGAGATTCAAATTCTATGATATTTGAAAGTTTTTTCAGTGCTTTAAAGCATATTTGCAAGGAATTTTCATTAATTCTCCCTCGTCTAAATGCGATTATAAGAGCATTTGTGGATTCCTTTATAAGTAAGTCAATACTCCATAACTCTTCATAGAAATATTTTTCAAAATTTTTTTCTCCAAGAAGATGGGCAACTAGGGCTGAGGCATCAATGACTATCACGGTCTTCCCTCACAATACTCGAAGCTGTACCTTCTTCAACCTTTATTTCCTTGAGCATCTCTTTTATCTCTTTAAGAATTTTTTCCTTTTCTTTTTCCTTGATTTTCTTTAAAATGTAGTTCCTTATTTCTTCACTCCAATTGATCTCTATTTCTTTCATCTTCCTCTTTATTTCGTCTGAAACCTTTACACTTATAACTGCCATGTATTATCTTATGGTATTACCATAAGATAAACCTTTTGGTACAACAATAAATCCTTCCTCAGGATTTCCAAGTACGTCGCACTTCTCGGGAAAGTTGTAAAAAAGATAAGCTGTATAAGCAGCAATTGTAGCATCAAGTACGTCGTGGTTTTCTTCTTCTTTAGGAAGAAAAATTCCACGAGCTTTCAAAGCTTCATGCAGTTTTTTCATAGCAACTTTTCTTTCATGCTTTTTACCCTTTTTATACTTGGGAACATCTTTAAGAAGCATTTTCCATGAAGCATAGGGATAAACCTCTATTATTATTCTTTTATTCTCCGAAGGAGAATAGAGGAGCTTAAAACCAATTTTTTCGAGTTTTTTTGCTATTGTTTCGCCTCTAACACCACCAAAAGCTCTATTGAACCATTTTAAATTTGCTGGATAGCATGGAATGCCATATTTCTCCTGAAGGAGAGCATCGCATTTTCTCCTGCCTTCTTTGTTTTTTACTATTAGCGGAGAGTCTATTGCAACCACGCATCTTCCAAAGTTTTTTAAAATAGCGATAAGTTCTTCGTCATGGGTTATAAGCTCTGTCATGATAACTCTTTTATTACTATCAAGCGCTACAACAGCTGTCCTCTTTGGTAAAGCTTTCCAAGATAAATCAACACCCACGAACATATTTTTATATTAGTTGCTGAATTAAAAACTTTCATGTTCATCTTTACAGAGTGGCATACGAAAAGCTTTGGAGTTTCCTTTAGAGTCAAAGAGATTTTATATGCCGAGAGAACGCCTTATCAAGAAGTGAATGTTATAGAAATCGAAGACTTTGGGAAGGCTTTAATTATAAATAACGAGGTGCAGGTTGCAGAGAAAGATGAAGCCATATATCATGAGATGCTTGTTCATCCTGTGATGTTTTCTCATCCCTCCCCTGAGAAGATACTTATCATTGGAGGAGGAGACGGAGGTGCCTTGAGGGAAGTCTTAAAGCATGATGTAGAGGAAGTTACACTTGTTGAGATAGACAAACGTATAATAGAGATATGCAGAAAATTCTTTCCTTACTTGGCTAAGAGTTTTAAGGATGAGAGGGTTGAGATAATAAATCAAGATGGCTACGAATTTGTAGCCGGTATAAATAAGAAGTATGATATAGCAATTCTTGATTTAACAGACCCAAAAGGCATAGCTAAAAAGCTTGCCTCAGAGAAATTCTACTCAAAAGTGAGTGAAACATTAACCAATGAGGGGATGGTCTCTGCGCAAGTTCCAAACGTTTTGCTTCACAAAAAAGAAGCTCTGCTCGTCTATAGCTCCATAGCCTCCGCTTTCCCAATCTCAAGAATCTACTCCGCACCTATACCCTCGCTGAGTGGAATGTGGAACTTTGGATTGGGCTCAAAAAAGCTTTCGCCAGAAGAAATCAGAAAAAGAGACAACAAGGTTAAAACCTCCTTTTATTCAAAGGAGTTTCATAAAGCTATTTTTGAGTATGGTAAAATTTTTGAAAGGATTTTGAATATCAAATAGAGAATCCGCTTCCTCTACACTTAACAACATATAATTTATCCTTTTTTTCTATTTCAAACCTATTTCCAACTATTTTCTCAACTATGTAGATGTTCGTTTCTAGGTGTTTTGTAATTTTTCTTACCGTGAAAGAGGAGTTACCTTTGGCTATTGCCAAGAAAGGTATTATTTGGTCTGCCATGTGTATATCCAAAGAAGCTTGACTTTCTATCTCCTTCTTAAGATCTAAAGCTGCTTCTTTGCCAACTTTCTCTGCAGGTTTTCCTCTCTCTCCTAAGGAGCTTGAGCCAAGAACGGTTTTGCCGAAATTCGCCCATAGTACTATTCCCGTACCTGTAGAAAAATTCTTTTTACATTCAAGCTTTACTTCACAAGGCAAAATTTCTTTAGCCGCCTTAGCTTCTCTCTCAACTATGTGGCATGGCAAATTAAGAGAATGTGCTATGCCTTTTATTTCTATAAGCTCTCCTCTCTCTATGTTTATACCTCTGAGTTTTTTCGTAGGGAAAAACTCAACATTTACTAAGCCATTTCCCTTGGGGTAATAGCCCCTTTTTATTAAATCTAAGCTTGCTTCAAATCCCATTTTTTTAAGTATTACGTAGGTAACATTTTTTACATAGTCTATAGGAGGAGACCATGCTACATCCGTTCCTCCTTTGATGGTGAGCTTTATTTCTTCATCTGCAAAACCACAAGGCAAAGACAGTGCTTGAAGAACTAAGGAAATACTTCCGGCAGTTCCTATGTCTATTTTGAAGCTCCCTCCTCTTATTTTACCTGGGTAAAACTCTATTTCAGTAGAACCAAGCTTTACTCCCTTTACTCTTGCATTTGCTATTGTTTGCAAAGCCTTTATGCATGCTAAATGCTGATTCGCTAAACCCGGCTTTGGTCTATTTGCTCTGATCTTTGTTATTTTTACTGGAGTTTTGAGTAAAGTTGCCAGGGCTAAGGAGGTTCTCAGAATCTGCCCGCCACCTTCGCCGTAGCTTCCATCAATGGTGAGCATGTTTTGAAATTTGAAACTAAAGTTTTAAAAACATTTCACCCCCAAATCTTTACCCATGCGTATAATGGTTGTGGATGATGAGCCAGATATTTTATTTCTGATAGAGAAGTTTCTTGAGATGGAGGGTTATGGGGTAATTAAAATAGGGAGCGGGGAGGAGTGCTTAGAAAAGGTTAAAGATATAAAGCCGGATGTAATATTGCTTGATGTAATGATGCCTGGCTTAGATGGGTGGGAGGTCTCAAGAAAACTAAAGGAGGATGAAGAAACAAAGGATATTCCGGTAATCCTCGTAACCGTAAGAACAAGCAAAGAATCCATGGAGAGGGGTTTTGAGTATGCAAAATGCGATGCTTATGTCGGCAAACCAATTATAAGAGATGAGCTAATAAACAAAATAAAATGGGTAATAGAAAATAAGTAAAATGAAAACAAATATATTGATTTATGGTCCTCCTGGAGTTGGAAAACAAAAGTTCTGCTCATTGTTAAGAGATAACTGGATAAAAAATGGGGAAAAGGTTATTTTTATTTCAAGGAAAGATTATCCTATGAAAGTAGAGGAATTAAATGAGAAACTTAGGGATGCTTCCGGCAGTGCAAGAATAATAGTGCATTCTCTCTCAAATCTAATAATGCAAAATTCTCTGGAAGAAATATTAAACTTTCTTAAGTTTTTAAACGAAAAATTTGAGTTTGGAGTATATACTCTACAGGAAGGAATTCATAGTCCCAATATTGTGAAGCATATTATGTGCATAACAACAAAGGTTATTGAGATTAAATACCATGAGGAGGAGATTATTGAAAAGAGGTTGAGAATACTTAGCCTTGAAAGAAACTATGTAAGCGAATGGATTAATTTATCTTTAATATCTAAATCCAATCTTGAGTCTCTAATTTTTGAGGAATATAAACATCGGTTATGAAGGTTATCCCATGTTTTGCCAATGCTTGAAGCTCTGCCTTTTCCTTTCTCTCGAGCATTAATTTTAGCTCCTTTCTCCATCTTCTGTTTCTCTTTATCCAAGGATATTCAAGCATTGTTTGAGCTTTTTTTATGTCCCACTCGGTCATCTTAAGTCTCGCTGCTTTGGGAACCTTGAATTTATCTAAATCGCTTGGCAATAGCCCAAGATACTTCGCCTTTGGTACTGCAAGATAAGGACTTTCAAAGCTTAGGGATATACTTCCACGCTTATAACTAGAGCATATCTGCATTCCATAGCTATCGCTATCGGTGAGGATATAAACTGGCAAACCTTCTTCCTTGTGTAACCTTCGAACAAGCCTTCTTGTTGCTATATCTGGTTGTCCCTTTCCAGTTATTAGCAGGCAATTATACTTTTTGTGAAACTCTTCTTCTACAAGCCTTATCATGGCTGCATCTTTCTCAACGATTAAGATAAATTCTGCACCACAATCTATAATCTCAACCTCATCTATGAAAGGGCTAATGCTCCAACCGCCTCTTCCAAGCATATTGCAGTTGAACGTATCTTCCCCTTCTCTTAGAGTTAAATCTCCTATGCAAACTCCCTTTGCTGCTGCTACAACCCTCAAGCATGGTCTCGTCACTCCGAGAGTAACCGCGATGTCTTCGATTATCTCGTCGCTTGTTTTCTGCTCCTTATCAAATAGCTCGGGGTCTTGGTAGTATATCTCTCTCTTGGTCAAATGTTTTCCGTGCACTGCCGCTTCATGTATGACGCTTAAAATGAAAAGCATTTGGGTAAAAGGTAGCGAGGTTCCAGTATTATGAAAGCTTCTCTTAGATTCCCTATCTCCGAGATATATCACGTCCTTCCTTTCGTTATAAATTATGTTCTCTGCTCTTCTACTCGGAACTATAAAAGCTGGATTATTATGAGCTTTGATGTCTTGATATATTGCTTTAGCAATCTTTTCTATCATTTCAACAAGCTCTTCCTTGCTCAGCGTTTCTCTAACTACTTTCATTTATGCTCCTCCTTCTGTGTATTTCTTCTTTCAAAAGCTCAAATACCTCCTCTTCTTTAACATTTATTATCTTTGAGAGCGAATATCCAACAACCTTTGCATTTGCTTCCAGAAACTTTCTTATTTTTCCAAGAAGTTTGCTCTTCTCTTTTCTTGAAACATGAATTGCAAGCTGCCTTCCAGCAGCTTGCAGAGCCTTTTTAACCTCGTTTGCTATTACATCATCAGCGCCAATAGCTTGCTTAGCTACTCCCAAGTATCTCAGCTGAGGACATGTAACATGAACAACGAATATAACTGGAGCCTGAGGCAACATTCCTTTTTTCCCGAGCTTATAAATACCCCAATCTATCTCCTTAGCTGTTTGCGTAACAATATCGCTACCAAACTCATATATTAAAGGAGTGCAATTTGCTATCCTTATTATCTTTTCTTGGTTGTCTTCCCTTATCTCACCACCATACATCCCAAGAACTTGAACTTGAAGAGGTCTTCCTCTGGAGCTCGTCGGCTTACGTTTTATATAAACATGCTTTTCGGGCTTGTAAATTGAGCAGAAACCGGAAATCATTACCTCATCTGGAATAGGCATCAGAGAATCTACTGGCGGAGAAGGAAAACCCATTGAGCGTAAAACCTCAGCAAGAAGCCTGACTTTTTCTTCATCCTTTACTATCTCCCTTATCTTTGTTTTAGCATTAAAAGGAGGTGTCGGAAGCTCTTCTTCCTTTATTTTAAAGAACTTCTTCAATTCTTCATTGTTCAGATTTCTTATGGTAGCTCCTTGATTTAGCCTGCCTCTAACCACAAGCTCTGCAACAAATCCATAATCTATTTCAACATCCCTAACAAGAGTTTTGAGATATTTTTCAACCTCAACTTTGTTCTTTTTTATTTTTTTACTTTTTCCGCTTTGCGCTACCCTTTTTATTATATCTCCAGCAAAAAATCCTCGCTCGTCAAAGTATTTTAACAAACGAACTCTTTCCATAAGTTCTTTTATGCTTTTGTCTCCAATTCTACAGAAGTTTTTCTTTAAAAACGAAGCAAGGGTCATTTTTTTGTTATTCTTTAGCTGAAGAGTAAGCATATCCTTGAGCTGACCTATATCAACAGAGTTAGGATGGGGAGGTACTGGAGAAGGTATTGGTATTCCAACATTACTTCGCTTAGGATATTCTATTACATTGCCATTTTCCTTCAAAATAAAGGTTATGTAGGGATGAATTGCTGCCATTCTCTTTATAAACTCCAAAATATTGCCTCTAGCCCTTGAATAATCTCCTATTATGTTCAAGGTCATTCTTGTTCCATGTTCAGGGAACTCGCCGCCGTAATCTTCTTCTATTAGCTTTGTAACCTTACCCTCGCTGTAATCATAAACATGCCTATGTGCCTTAGGTTCAAAGAAAGTCTTGCTTATTATCTCCACCGGCTTACCCGTGCTTTGGTTTGCATAGATTGCTGCAGCTTTCCATCCTATGCCTTGCTGCGACCTACTCGCTTTATATTCTATTGTTCCCGTTCCCCCTGCTCTCACTATAACCTTAACTTTGTCTCTTGGAATGCCTATGCCATTATCCTGAACGCTTATTCTTATTTCCCCTCTGGATTTATCTATTACCTCAACCTCAACTTTAATCTCTGCATCGTAATCATCTTTACCTGTTGATTTTAGTAAAGCCTCTCTCGCTTTGTCTATTGCATCTGCAGAGTTTTGCACACCTTCAACAATCGCTTGGAAAGGTGCTCTTGCCTTTTGTCCAAATCCGGTATCAACTCTTTTTAAAAGCTCCTCAGCGGTTTGCAGACGAATATGCTTGTGGATCTCTTCTTCAGCTTTTTTTCTTGTAATCAATCCTATCACCCCGATTAGCTAAATAAAAATCAATTAATCTGTTGATTATATCATCATAAGTTTCCTTTTTCTTGCCAATCTCTACCAGCCTATCCCTTGTTTTTTTCTTCACCTGTATAGTGGTTATATTTGACATATAGTTTTACATAGTAACTTATAACTATAAAAAGTTTTCTATAGTAGTATATAGCAACTATTTGACTCTATAGAAAAGGAAAAAATAAATCTATAAAAGCTTCTCGAGTTTTTCAAGCTTCTTGATAAGTTCCTCTTTTACTTTTTCAAGATTGCTTATTTTTTCTTTTGAAATTTTTAACTCAGATTCCCTTTCTATCAGAAGCTTTGTTTTTTCTTCTAACTCTTTATTTTTATCTTTGATGTATCTTTTCATTGTTTTTACTTCGACTTTTAAATCGTTGACAGATTGGGTTAATTTTTTTATTTTATTTTCTTTGTCTGCAAGCTCTCTGTCTTTCTTTTTTATGCTTTTCTCAAGTTCCTTGATTTTTGTTTTCAATGCTGCATTTTCTGTTGAATACTCTAAGATGTTCTTACTCTGCTTTTTTACCTCTTCTTCCAAGGATTTAACCTTCTCTTTAAGCGTGATTAGCTCAGTGATTTTATTTTGAAGCTCCGATTCCATCGTTTTTATTATCTCATCTCTCTCTGCAAGCTTTGTTTTAAGCTCTTCTATTTGACTCTCGAAAAATTCCTTCTCCTTAGGATGCATTGGCATAGGATTTTTTAAATAAAAAAATAAAAACCTTACGGTATGGAAAAACTTATGCTCCATGCTTGTTGCGCTCCTTGTGCTACGCATGTAGTAAAGGTTCTGAGAGAGAAATATGAGGTTATAGTGTATTTTTACAATCCCAACATACATCCAGAGGAGGAATATCACCTGAGAATGAAGAACATGATAAAGCTCGCAGAGTTATATGATTTTCCTCTTATAATCGGAGACTACGATGTTGAGCTATGGTTTGAAAGAATAAAGGGATTTGAGAAAGAGAAAGAAGGAGGAGAAAGATGCAAGCTTTGCTTTGAGTTAAGATTAGAAAAAACTGCGAAGCTTGCAAAAGAGTTGGGCATGCCTATTTTTGCAACCACGTTAACCATTAGTCCTCATAAGAATGCCGAGGTGATAAATAGCATAGGGAAAAAGATTGCAAAGAAATATAATATTAAATTCTTTGAGGCTGACTTTAAGAAAAAAAATGGGTTTAAGAAAAGCGTAGAAGAAAGCAAAAGACTTAATCTATATAGACAAAACTACTGTGGTTGCATTTTTAGTAAACGTTAAGCAGAAAGCT
The DNA here is from genome assembly GCA_965613365.1 of uncultured archaeon. Classification (GTDB taxonomy): domain Archaea; phylum Hydrothermarchaeota; class Hydrothermarchaeia; order Hydrothermarchaeales; family CAZSVW01; genus CBFDVL01. The sequence continues at coordinate 8,766 of CBFDVL010000041.1, forward strand.
TGGCGAGGTGTTTTATCCTCTCCAGCATATTAGGATGTGTGCTGAAAAGCTCCATCAATTTATCTGTAAAGGTAACTCTGACCTTTTTATCCCTCAGCCAGAGTAATTCTTCTCTTTCTATGCTACCGCTCATATCAAGGTCTATATGCCTTAGTTCATATATCTCATGATGGGCTTTGGAAGGATCGTTTAGGAAGAAAGCCTTATAACCCTCCATGGGTCTTAGTATCTCTTTTGGCATTCTTGCACTGCCATAAACGAGTTTGTATAATGCAGAAGCAAGATGATGTGGAGCGTTTCCAAGCTTCACACTACCATAGTCTGCATAATACTCTCTGATTCTCGAAGCATAAAGCACAAGTAAGTTTGTAATGAAGTAGAGAAGAAAGGCTACCATGCCTATATAAGCAGAGCTTCCTCTTTCTCTGCTATCTCCAGCCCCCCACATAAAACTCCAAGCAATATACCAGCATATCATTGGAACAACGCTGAGCATGGTTATTATAACTACATCCCTATGCTTAAGATGCGAGATTTCATGCCCTAGAACAGCTTTAAGCTCCTCCTTTGTCAGCAAACGCATTATCTCTTCGGTTACGCATACTCTACCATCTTTAACGCCTCTACCAAAGGCAAAGGCATTAGGTATTGGTAAGCTTGAAACTCCCACCTTTGGCTTTGGTATTCCAGCTTTTCTTGCAAGCTCCTCTACCATGGCATGAAGCTCGGGATACTCATGCTCAGAAACATATCTCACGCGCATACTAAGCTCAACCATCTTTGGACCTATCCAATACTGAATAAAAAGGAAAAAGGATGCAAGAAGAGCATAAGAAATGAAAGTGCCACCTGGCAATAGCACAACAGCTATAGCATATATAATTCCAAACATCACTCCAAGGAGCAAATATAGTCTTAATCTTAAGCCCAACATACCATTATGAGTTATTATAAATATCATGTTAAAAAATTTTCTAATTCTTCATTATTTCTAATAGCTCTTTTTATTTTTGCCATTAAATCATGAATATAAGATAAATTATGAATCGTGGCTAACCGCATTCCAAGCATTTCATTGACTTTGAAAAGATGTTGAACATAGGCTTTTGTATAATTTCTGCAGGTGAAGCATCTGCATCCTTCTTCAAGCGGGGTAAAGTCGTCTTTGAATCTTCCCTTTGTTATGTTGTATTTTCCTTTTTTTGTATATATTGTTCCATGTCTTGCATTTCTCGTAGGAAAGCTACTATCAAAGATATCTACACCAAGAGAAACGCACTTTATTATCTCTTCAGGAGACCCAACACCCATTAAATATCTTGGCTTATCCTTTGGCAAAAGCTCGGCGCTTCTAGTTAACACCTCCAGCATCTTTTCTCTTGGTTCTCCCAAGGACAATCCCCCTATGCCATAGCCATCAAACCCCAGCTTTATTAACTTCTCTGCGCATAGCTTTCTCAAATCAGGGTAAATTCCACCCTGAACAATGGCAAAGAGAAGCTGATTTTCATTTTTATGTGCTTTTTTGCATTTTTCAGCCCAATCGAGAGTTCTCTTAACCGATTTAATATAATACTCATATTCTAAACCATAAGGAGGACATTCATCTAATACCATTGCAACATCAGAGCTTAAGGTATTTTGAATTTCCATGCACTTCTCGGGAGTTAGTAGATGTCTGCTATTATCAAAGGGTGAACGTAGGGTAATGCCCCGTTTGCTAACCCTTGGTTCAAAATCTTTTCTCACAACCTGAAATCCACCGCTATCTGTAAAGATTACTTTTTTAAAACCCATGAAGTTATGCAAGCCCTTGCACTTTTCTATTACCTCAAGACCCGGCTTTAGATAAAGTAGAAAAGCATTTGCAATTAGTGCTGTAACTCCAAGCTCCTCGAGCTCTGCTGTACTTAAAGTTTTTACGCTTCCTTTTGTGGCCACGGGCATAAAGCATGGGGTTTCAACTACTCCATGCTTTGTATAGAGCTTGCCTACTCTCGCCTTACTTTTTTCATCCTCACAAACTAATTCAAACATGCTTATCACAAACTTAATATTCAATTAGAAAAATATTAATCTATAAATCTGTCGCTAAGAGGACCACCGTTTTCAAACGGTAAATGAATTAGGGGAGGTGGGCGGGTAATTTTATATTCAATCTAACAATTATCTAACATGGATAAGAAGTTAGTGAGAACGTTGTGTTTCAAACTTATCCCAGATAATCCAGAACTACTTGATGAACTCGTGCTCGAATTCCGCAACGTGTTCAACCAGTACCTAGAAGCATGTAAAAAGCTGAACACAACGAACAGAAACAAGCTTGAGAGGTATTGTTAAGTCGAGCTCATTCCATTCAGAACACAAGACAGATGGCAAGGGAGAAGGCGAGAGAAGCGGTAAAATCCTATTTTTGAACTCAGGAAAAGCAGGGAAAAGAAGCCCCATTCCCGAAACCAAGAAAGAAGGCGATGCCAGTCAAGATGAACTACAGAGAAGGATACGTAATCAAGGAAGATTTTACGGTTAGAATATTAGAATTAGAATATCTGTCCACCCGAGAATTCACGTTCACGGCAGACTTGAAGGGAGCGATTTAGAATTTGCCCATCTCTACAATGCATTAAGGAGAA
>CBFDVL010000042.1:0-11372 GCA_965613365.1 uncultured archaeon
TTTTTCAAGCAGAAGACGGCATACGAGATCATGCCTAGTCTCGTGGGCTCGGAGATGTGTATAAGAGACAGTGCCCCCATTGTGTAGGTTATAAAAATGCAACTCTCATAACATGGGAACTGGTCAGGATTTAAGCTTGTTATATCTTCTAAGTTCAATTTATCCTTAGAAAAATCTCTACACCTATTTTTTGGGTCACAGCACCATACTTTTCCTATGCTTTTATTATAGAGATAAATTTTGTCACTACAAACATCTTGATATCCTCTATCATTGTAATTGCATTTAAAGGCTAAATTACCTTTTTTCTTTGTTGACAAATATTTTTTCTCCCTGAGTTTATGTTTTTTATGCCGTCGAGGGAATATTATATATCCATTTTCATCAAAAAGAATTTTTGAGACCATCCTCCCACCTCCAATTAATAGCAACTCCATTTTTTAAATTTTTTAGAAATTTTCTTTATTTCTTCGTAGTTTTTTAATGTACTTTTCTTCCTCCAGAATCCTTTTGACCTGCTCTATTGCTGTGCCTATATAATTCTTTGGATTTGTAACTCTTTCAATATCTTCATCGCTTAAATAAGCTCTCGCTTCTTTGCTTTCAAGCAGAACTTCTTTTAAACCTTTATTTTCCTCGAATGCTTTTATTGAAAGCCTTCTTAATAACTCATGTGCCTCTTGGCGAGACATTCCTTTTTTCGTAAGCTCTATCATCACCGCTTCAGCAAGGTTCAATCCCTTCGTAAGCATTAGATTTTTTTCCACATTCTCGGGAAAGATTTTTAAACCCTTCATAACCTTTTTCATTGTTTTTAAAATCTCATCAAGTAGAACGAAACTCTCGGGTATTATACATCTCTCAGGCGAAGAATTTGTTAAGTCGCGTTCATGCTCCAAAGAAACATTTTCTAAAGCTACGAAAACGTTGGATTTTATTACCCTTGCAAGACCACAAACCTTCTCAGAGTTTATAGGATTTCTTTTGTGAGGCATTGTCGAAGAACCAACTTGTTTATCTTCTCTAAAAGGCTCCGCTACTTCTGCTATCTCGGTGCGCATGAGATTTCTTATCTCTCTGCCCATTTTATCCAAAGTAGCTGAGATTAAAGCGAGCAAAGCAAAGCACTCCGCATACCTATCTCGCTGAATGAGCTGGTTGGAGACTTCAACCTTGCCCAAACCCAAATCCTTCATAACAAGCTCCTGAATTTCAATCCCTTTATCCCCAAAAGAGGCTTGTGTTCCCACAGCTCCGGTCATTTGACCAACAAGCAAACGTTTTTTCATTTCTCTAAGTCTTTCTAAGTGTCTTTTGATTTCCATTGCAAAGATCGCAAACTTCAAACCATAGGTTGTTGGCACAGCATGCTGCCCATGAGTTCTGCCAACGCATACTAAATCGATATATTCCTCTGCCCTCTCGAGGAGAATGTTTTTCAGCTCTTCTAAATCTCTCTCTACTATGGCAAGAGCTTCCTTAAACTGTAAAGCGGTTGCGGTGTCTATAATGTCGTTAGAAGTTGCGCCGAGATGAACATATTTCCCCGCCTCGCCACAAACCTCTGCAAGAGCTAAAACTACCGCCATCAAATCATGATCAATCTCTTCCTCTATTTCTTTAACTCTCTTAAGCTTTACATATTTCGTAGAAGCCTTCTTCGAAATTTCTTTCGCAGCCTCTTCAGGTATATTTCCAAGTTTTGCATGAGCTCTTGCGAGAGCAGCTTCAACCTCTAAAAGTTTCTGGAGCTTGCTTTCTTCTTCAAAAATCCTGCGCATTTCCTCGCTACCATATCTATAATCAATTGGATGAATTGCCATAAATAATAGGAACTTTCTCAATTTTTATATAGGCAACGTTATAGTTCGCTTCGAGAAAATCTAAGAATCTATCGAAATTTCTCAGAGAGAGCTTTTGGGGATGCATAACTATAACAAGTGGCAGATTTTTATTTGTGCAGTTTTCAATTTTTTCTGCTATTTTTTTATGTTCGAATTTATCTTCAGACATTGTAACTGGAACTTCTATTACTTTGCCAACATAGTAAAATGGCTTATCTTCTTGATATAGACTTGAGTCTATTATAATTCCCGCTTTTTCAAGAGTTTCGAAATATTCCTCTTTGTTAGAAATCCAGTTCACAGCTAAGCAAGGTGACCTAAACATAGGCATCAGCTTTGTTTCATTCAAGCAACGCTGCAAATCTACTAAAAAAGCTTGAGAATTTTTAAAACTTCTTTCCCAAGTGTTATTAACATGATATATTTTGTCGATGAGCAAGGCGTCTCGTTTATTAAACACCGGCATGTTATGGAAGTATGTATGAACTCCAATAGAATATCCTCTCGCTTTTAGCTCTTTTATAACATCTTCATGGAGCTTGGCAGTTTTTCCCAGAACAAAAAATGTGGCTGTAGCATTATGCTTTTCCAAGATTTTTAGTATCTCTGGCATGTTGGCTGTGCCATTATCGTTTAAATATAAATCTTCATAATCAAATGTTAGAGCAACGTATAGCTTTGGAGAACTAACAGAGCTACTATAAGAAATACAAGAAGAAAGGAGTAAGAATAGTATTGAAATTGTTAGTATTGTTCTATTTAATTTTTTCATAGGCTTGCTCCTTCATCCTCTTCGCGATTTTCTCACCGATAAGCTCAATGCTTGCAAGCTCTTCTATGCTTGCCTTTCTTATATCCTTGAGAGTTTTATAACCCCTTGCATAGAGTTTTCTTGCCCTTACCCTCCCTACTCCACGTAACGAAATCAATTCGAGCAGCTCTTCTTTTACGCCATGCTTTACTCTCAACCTTAGCTTTGCTATTTCTTCCAGCTTTGGATAATTGAAGAGCTTTCCTATCTCTTGCATGGCATAGAGCAGCCAGTCTGCGATTTCTATTTTACTCCTTATATCTCCTGGCGCAAGATTATACTTCTCAAGAATATATTCTTCACTTCTTTCATTTATCCAGTCAATGAAAAAAAGCGCGGTCTTAATCTCTGAGAGAAACCCCTCATATTTATATGGCGAGAAGTATTCGTCGGGTATATCAAAAAGTAAATAAGCTTCGTTCTCATAGGCTTTGGTTTCGCATAGATCATAGTCTTTCTTCCTAAGATATAAGCTTTTAAGCTCTGTTGCCTTTGTTAATAGATGCAAATAAGAAAATTCGTTGGTTTTTATTCTTTTAGCTCTTTCTAAGCCTTCTTTGAAGGCGAGAGCTGTTATTGGGTCAATATAAAGCTCGGAAACTCTTCTTCCAAACTTGGTTGGTGATAATGGATTAGCGACGCAAAATTCTCTTGCTATCAAGAATTCAACAGTTTTTTCCAGAAGTTCTATATAATAATCGTTATAATCGCTATAATCCTCCGTAGAAGGATTAAAACGATTAAAAAGGAAGGTCTTAGAGAAAAACTCAAGAAGCTCCTCAAATGAATGAGCATAACCCGTAGCTATGACTGAGAGAACATGAGTTCTTAGCATAGATTCTATGGCAAGCTTTGAGGTTATTGCCTCTGGCTCTGCTAAAATATAATTGTCCATGAGAAACTCCTTCTCCATATAGCTTTTAGCCACAAGCAAAGCTTCTCCATAACTATCGTATTTAGGTCTTCCCGCTCTACCAGCCATCTGTTTGTATTCGAGCACAGGTATTTTAACCCTTCCAAGCTCGCTCTCATATCTTGAATAATCCCTGATGATAACCCTTCTCGCCGGTAGATTTACGCCCGCAGCAAGCGTTGGAGTCGCAGAGAGTATTTTTATCTTGTTTTCTCTAAAGGCATGTTCTATCATCTTTCTTTGCTCAGAAGCTAAACCGGCGTGGTGAAAGGCTGTGCCTTCTTCCACGCATTTACTTAGCCTTTTGCAAATTCTCGTAGGTTCTGCAAGAACCTTCAAGATCCTCTGAGAAAGCTCTTTTAACTCTTTCTTCTCCTCTTCTGACAAGAATTTCTTGCAATACTTCCCAGCCCTTAATGCAAAGCTCTCTGCGCTTGCTCTCGTGCTAAGGAAAACCAAAGCCTGTCCGCCTTGATTAACCACTTCTAAGGCTAAGTTCACAACTTCCTCCTTGCAGAGATTCTCAACTTTTTTACTCTTGCCATTGAAAAAAATCTCACCATTATAATAAACACCTTCCTTTAAAATAACTGGTCTCCAGTTACTTTTAATCAGCTTAGCTGAAAGCCAGCTCGCTATATCTTCAGCATTATTTATAGTTGCACTCAGACCAAGTATTAACATCTCAGGATTAATACGTCTAAGCTTTGCAAGAGTAATTTCAAGCGTGGGACCACGCTTCGCATCGTTGATCAAATGAATCTCGTCAGCGACTACTACTTTAACTTCTCTTAACCATGGCGAAGAATGTCTTAGCAAGCTATCAGCTTTTTCGCTTGTGGTTACTATTATATCATAATCAGCAAGCCAAGAATCAGAGCTATCATAATCACCTGTGGAAATAGCAACCTTTATACCGAGCTTTTCATACTTTCTGAAATCCTCTGCTTTTTCTGAAGCTAAAGCCTTTAAAGGAACTATGTATAGGCATTTACCACCCCTCTCTAATAGGCTTCTCAGCATAAAAAGCTCAGCAATAAGGGTTTTTCCGCTCGCGGTCGGCACGCTTATAACGAAAGAATTTTTAAGCTCCAATAAACCCTGTTTAATCGCAAGCTCTTGAGGAGGATAAAGCTCTCTGTAGCCCTGCTCCTCAAGTATCTCAATTACTTGTTTTGGAATGCCATAGTCGTAGAGTTCTGCTATATGCATGGCTATTGTTTTATAAGTTCACTATAAAAAATTGTAAGTACCGCATAGAGGTATGCCATTATTAAGCCCGAGAGTGCAGGAGCCAAAACGAGCTTCCCAGCTAAAGGAATTGCTTCTAAAACCTTTCCAGCTATGCCGCCTATTATAATAACAAAGATCGCTATAGCAACATAAATAAAAACATCTCCAATGTTGCTCCTAACCATAAAGTAGCTTTTCTTTAAGGCTTCTACAGCAGAGACGTCCTCAAGAATTGCTATAGGGATTGCGAATATTAAGAAAAACATCGCAATAAAGCCAGGGATTACAAATAAGAAGAGTCCTACTCCTACAATCAAGCCCATTAAAATTGTGGTTACTATGAGAGTTCCAAGTCTTTCCATAACTTTTGTTATCCCACTACCCAAGCTTGTTTTCTCAGTTTTAAGGGCTTCATAGCTCATTGCTATACTTGCTCCTTCTGCAAGTAAGCTTAATGCCATTGAAATCAGAGCAAATAAAAATATAGTACCAACTAAAGTAGGACTTGGCATAAACGTGGTTAAATGTATTGTTTTTCCCATATGGTATGAGAAAAATCCTGTTATTACACTAACTACAATAGGGGGTACCGCTATACAAGGATTCTTCTTTAAAATCTCCTTTCCTTTGGAATACATCTCTACTATGTCCATGCTATTCTTTTTATTCTAAGAGTATAAAAATCTATGTTAATGGTGAGAAAAATCAGAGTAGCCTTAGTTTATCCTAATTTGTATAGAGTAGCAATGACAAACCTAGGTTTTCACATAGTTTATACTCTCGCCAACTCCTTAGAAAATATACAATGCGAGAGATTTTTCTTGGATAAGCAAAGAAGCTTGGAAACGGGAGCAAGGTTAAAGGACTTTGATTTGATACTTTTTTCATGGCAGTTTGAGCTTGATTGCTTAAATATTCTTGAAATTTTGCATAGAAATCATATTCCTTTGAGAAGGGAAAACCGAAAGCAACTAATAGCTTTAGGTGGCCCCTGTACAGTAAATCCCATGCCTTTAAAAAAATTCATAGATTTGTTCTTCATTGGAGAAGCCGAGGTTAATATAATACCATTCTTAAAGCTTTACAGCGAAGTAGGAAAAGAACTTGACGCCTTTGCAGAGATTGATGGAATTTTTGTCTCTGAGTTAAATAACTCAACTAAAAGGGTTTATTTAAAGAATTTGGATGAGTATATTCCAAAGGTAGAAGTAGAGGACACAGCTTTTGGCGAAGCTTTTTTGCTCGAAGTATCACGAGGTTGCAATAGAGGATGTAGATTTTGCATGGCTGGCTATACCTTTAGACCAAAGCGAGAACGAAGCATTGAAAAACTCTTTGAAATTATAGACACAATAAGAAAAAGAAAAATTTGCCTGTTAGGAGCTTCGGTTTCGGATTATTCAAATATAGATGAGCTTTGCGAGAAGCTATGCAAGAGAAATTTTTTAATTTCAATACCTTCGCTGAGAGCGGATACTCTTACTGAAGCTTTGGTTGAAGCTCTTGTGAAAAGTGGGCAGCGTAGCATTACTCTTGCACCAGAAGCAAATGAGAGGCTTAGAAATATAATAAAAAAGAATATAAGCGATGAACAATTTCTCAAAGCTTGTAATATAAGCTTTGAGAAAGGTATAAAGAATTTTAAGCTTTACTTTATACTTGGCTTGCCAACAGAAAGTGAAGAAGACTTGAAGGAGGAAGCAGAACTTGTCAAAAAAATAAAAGGGAGAAAAAAGCTGAGCATTAATCCTTTAATACCAAAGCCTCACACTCCATTTCAGTGGCTTGCCTTTGAGGAAATCTCAGAAATTAAAAGAAGATTAAAACTTTTCAGAAAATATATGCAAGGCAAGGCAGAGATTGAGATTGAAAACTTAAAAAAAGCCTTTCTTCAGGCCACGATATCGAGAGGTGATGAAAAACTTGGCGATATAATAGAAAAAGCCTTTTACTATGGCAAGGGAATGGGAGCATTTAGAAGAGCCTTTAAAGAGGAAGGAGTAAGCTTTGATTATTATGTAAGAGCGATTAGCATAGACGAAAAACTACCATGGGATGTAATAGATGTTGGGGTTAAAAAAGAGTTTTTAAAGAAGGAGTATGAAAGAGCTTTGTCAGGTTGACTGCTCTATCTTAGGTCTCCAGCATTTATAATCTCTGCTCTTTTTCCATATTCTGTAGGCAAAATAAAGAAGAATTATGCTAACGATAAGCAATGCAAACGGTTTTGCATAGCTATAGGTTTTCGCTGTTTTTGCCACTTCAAAAGCTTCCTCTTTCCCTAAGGCTGTAGTTCTTGGAGCTTTATATGCTAAATGATCGATTTCTCCAACTCTAAGATACTCGAATATGCTACCAATTAAAGATAGGAAGGAGAAGGATAGTAAAACTAAAATCTTCAGTCTCTCATGTGGATGAAGTATGCTTTTACCCTTATCTGTAAGTTTATAATAAACCCATTTACTATACTCTTGCTTTTCTACTAAGCCAACTTCAAGCATCTTACTCAAATGCTCGTGAAGCGAGGACTTGCTAAAGCTAAGCTCTCTTGAAAGCTCTGCTATAGTTTTCGGTCTCTCGTCAAGGCTTTTGAGTATGCTTACTCTGGTCTCTGAAGCCAGAGCTTCGAAAATTTTTCTATCAAGCGTTATCTTATCCTGCAAGGGAAACACCTTTTTTCCTTTTATACATTAGATGGGCTACGAAGATTATTATAGCTAATGGCAACGCATAACCTATTAGAATTATCATTGAATTCAATGTTTTAACAAAGCCGAGAAATGCTTGTCTTAAGGCATTTCTAATTCCAAAGCTCGAAGTAATAGGTTCTGGCTCAAATATTTCAATCGTAACCGTGGCAAACTCTACCCTATTATTTAAATATCTTATTCTGCCCTTGAGTACTTCTATCTCTCCTCTTACCCTTGCAAGCTCCTTTTCTATTTTTAATATATCCTCAACCTTCTCTGCTTTCTCCATTATTTTGAGGAGATTTCTCTCCTCGGCTTCATAGTTCTTAAGCCTTGCCTCCAAATCTATGTATTCTTCCGTGACATCTCTTCCGGAGATACTCGAGTATTTTACTTCGCCAAGAGTTTCGATCTTATTAAGAAATTCGGTGAGCTTCTCCTTTGGTATTTTTGCTGTTATGCTTCCTTTTCTATGCTTCGAGGAAGTAACATAGGATTGGGAGCTTGAGACATATCCATTAACCTCCGTAATCGCATTTTCTATCGAATGCAAGGCAACATAGAAATTTTCGACTTCAAGTTTTAGATATGCATTTTTTATAACTTTTCTCTCAGAAGCTTCAGCTTCTTTCATAGAAAAAGGAATTTTAGTTGGAAGGATATCAAAACCATCCTTACTGGCAAATCCAGCTTTAATAACCCTCTCTTCTCCAGCATGCATGCCCATAGTTAAAAGTATCAGCAAGCCAGCTATTGCAATTAAAACTTTTTTTCTTTCCATACTAATGCTTTTTAAAGCATTAAAAATTTAAAGCCATCGAAATTGTTCGGTTTTTACCGAATGAGAAAAGATTATTTAAGTAAAGTCTTAATTTATTTTCATGGAGTTGATATTTCTTGGCACAACGGCAGCAATACCAAGCGCAGCAAGAGGACATTCTGCTATAGCTTTAAAATACAACAACGAGGTAATTCTATGGGACTGTGGAGAAGGCACGCAAAGGCAACTTATAACTTCAAAAACAAGCTTTATGAAGATCAAAAAAATCTTCATTACTCATTTCCATGGAGACCATTTTCTTGGCTTACCTGGGTTAATTCAAACCCTCTCTTTTGCTCGGCGAAAAGAAGACCTTAACATATATGGTCCAGAAGGAATCAAAGAAATAGTTAAAAACATTCTTGAACTCGGAGAATACACTTTAAGCTACAAAATTAAGGTTTATGAGATTTTCAACGGATTTGAGCTAAAGGAAAAAAAATACAGAATAAAAGCCATAAGGGTAGAGCATTCAATACCATGCTATGGTTTGATATTCCAAGAGGAGAAAGGCAGGGTTTTTTTGGTTGAGAAAGCGAAAGCTCTTGGTTTGAAGCCAGGTCCTGCCTATAAAAAGCTTCAACTCGGAGAGAAAGTTAAGCTCGGCAACAAATGGATTTATCCCGAGGATGTTCTCGGAGAGAAGAAAAGAGGTATAAAGATAGTTTATTCCTCAGATACCCGACCTTGTGAGAATGTGCTTAAAAATTGCGAGAACGCAATTTTAATCCATGATTCAACTTTTGACCATGAGCTTTTAGAAAATGCGATAGAAACAAAGCACTCAACATGCGTTGAGGCAGCAGAAGTTGCTAAGAAAGGTAAAGCCGTCAGGCTTTACCTAACACATATTAGCCCAAGATATAAAACATCAGAAAAGCTTTTAAATCAAGCGAGAGAAGTCTTTAAAAACGTTGAGGTAGCAGAAGATTTACTGAGAGTTAAGCTTAGGAGCAAGGACTTTGGAAGGTGAAGAAAGAAAATGTTTGATACCTCTGCCTCTGGCCAAGTGCTATGGATGCTTCTATTTTTCCTTTTTATATTTCTCTATCCAAGGTATATGCTATTCAAGCTAATAGCAGAAATAGAAGCTGTAGCCGAGAAACTTGAAGAATATACAAGAAATGCAGTAGATATAACAGTCAAGGTTTGCAAGGAGAAGGGAAAGGTTGAAAAAGACCCCAAAAATATAATAGAAAATGCTTTAGAGCTTTTTTTGATACCTCCCGTTGATTTAGACCCATACGGAATTCTTAAAAAAATAGAGCATCTTCTTGATAAGACCGAAGAGAGATTTGAGCATTACGCTAAGGTGGTTGCTCCCAAAAGCGACGAGGTTTGGAAAGCGAATATAATTTCTTTGATAAAAGGGGGCATAGGTTTAAACAATATAGCAAAGCTTGTCCGTCATTACGTTGAGTTTGTGAAAAAGACAAACAACTTGCAAGTAGCTATGATAGTACAGATGAACTTGCCAATAATAAGGAAAATCGCAAAGGCACAGATGGATGGGGTTAAAGCAATTTCTAAGGGGAAACCAATAGGAGATAGTATTGGTCCATTAGTTGCTGCTAACCTCATAAAGGGCGAAGTCTATACCATTGCCAAAGATGTGGTTTGTCATGAAACAGAGATGGATGGCAGAAAGATTTTTGTGCTTAAAGCTCATGGCCCCGGAGCAAACCTTGGAAAGCTTGGAGATGCTGTCAGAAAAATTTGCAATAGCAAAGATATAGCTAAGATCATTACTATCGACGCAAGCTTAAAGCTTGAGGGTGAAGAAACAGGTAAGGTAAGCGAAGGTCTGGGTGCAGCTATCGGTGACCCTGGTCCTGAGAAAGCTAAGATCGAAGAGGCGGCCTTAGAGAAAAATATTCCTCTCGAAGCTTATGTAATTAAAATGTCGATCGAAGAGGCTATTTCTCCTATGACCGAAAATATCGCTAACGCTGTGCCAAAAGTTTTAGAGTTTGTAAAGCAAAGTATTGAGAGAGCTCCAGAGGGAAAGGCTGTTTTAATTGTTGGAGTTGGCAATACATGTGGTATAGGAGATTGTTATGACTCTGTAAAGGATTTAAGACTTCCAAAACCTAAGAAAAAAGAGAAAAAAGAGCCAATAATAGACAAGTTCATAAAGTTTCTTGTTGGAAAGCCTCAGATAAGAGAGGAATAACTATTTTTTTACTATATCCTCCACTTTTATCTCGAAAATCAGAGTTTTACCAGCCAATGGATGGTTGAAATCCAATTCTACTTCTTCTTCGCCCACGCTTGTTACCCTCGCTATCCCATGGTTTGTTGTTATGTGCATTCCTTCCTTTGGTTCTATGTTGTTATCCTTGAAAATCTGCAAAGGTACTTTCTGAATGAGTTCTGGTATTACCTCACCATAGGCTTCTTCTGGAGGTATAACTACTTTCTTCTCATCTCCAATCTTCATCCCCATTAAAGCCTTGTCGAGTCCTTCTATAACTTGGCCAATACCAGCTATAATGGAGATGGGAGCATATTCCCTCTCTGGTACATATATGTTGTTCTCTTTGGCTATCTCTTCAATAGAGGTGTCAAAAACCTCCCCATCCTCAAACTTTCCAACATAACTTATTTTTACCAAATCGCCTGTTTCAACCTGCAATTTTTATGCCTCCTAATCAAAGCTTAAAAAAGTCATTGTATAAAAAGCTTCCTTAAGTTATCTCTTTTCCCATCAACATTTACACTTCATCAAGGGCTTCGTAGAGCTTTTTCTTCGGCTCCCAAGAGATAAAGTTCAAGAATCCTTACAAGGCATGCCGAGTGCCTGTGGTGGTCATTAGCTTAACGTAGCTTAGTCTTTCTCAAAGGTTTCAAAACTTCCAAAAGTTTTGAAATTTTGCTGATAAATAGAGCAAAGGCTTATCGAAATTAGCGGAAGATAATGCCTTGTCCTCTCTTGTGGTTATTTCAATAGCACAGCCTTATCCATTTTGGAAACCCGCAAGGGTTTCCGAAGGAATGCCGTCTCCAAGACGGCAATAATGCGGGTGCCGGGATTCGAACCCGGGTCACAAGCTTGGGAGGC
>CBFDVL010000043.1:0-11151 GCA_965613365.1 uncultured archaeon
GATTCAAAGGATAATGAGGGCGTATATTGTAGTTATAGGTTTTTTTATCTTAACTTTATCATTGGTTCATGCAGATGTAAGTTTGCAAATAGAGGAAGTAAAGGTAAACGACGGCTTAACCCACGAGGTTTCGAACGATACCGACTATTTTTCTCCAGGCTTGGGGCAGAACGCAACCATAGAGGTTAGAATAAGTAATGAAGGAGGAAGTACCAGCGTAAATGCTATTGTGGGCATGTGGCTGGTTAACGAAACTGGGGATAAATTAAACCCGGGTGGAGTTTTTCAAAATCGCACGGTAGTGGTTCCAGCAAATGGAGAAAACACGACCACTTTTATATATACAATAAACTCAACAACCTCTCTGCCAACTGGAAGGTATAATATTACGGTTTTTGTCGAATATCCAAAAAATACAACGTATAACGAAACGATATATGATACTTCCGAGTATTTGAACCTTGTAAGGCTTCAGGCAGGAAGTTTTGTTATGGAGCATTCTGATAAGGATGCCACCAAAGGGGATTGGGTAAGATTTTTACAAACAATAATAAACCCTGGCAGTATAAATGCAACCGCAACGGTGGTTGTAGATGTAATATATGATTCTGATGATGACGGAGTTTTTGAGATTCCTGAGGAAAGTGTACATACTTCAGGAAGAAGCTTTGTGGTAGAACCAGGAAAAAATGTTACTGAAGTCTTTATATGGATACCTACCCAAGATGGCGAGGATTATTCCAATGCATCTCGATGGTTGGTGAGGTCTTGGTTTAATTATGGATATGCAACATTGGCAAATGAAATCAAATATATTTACAACATGAGCGTAGAATATCTAATACTCAAAGATGAAGGAGTTACGATGACTACGGAGTATGCTCCTGGAGATACAATTACTTCAGTTGTGAATGTGAATAACTCTGGGATATATAACGCAACTCTGCACGAAGCAAAGGCATGGATAGAAGATGGGAACGGAAATAAAATTGTTGATATGGTAGCTCTCTCGCCTCCCTATACCCCAAATGAAATTTATACTCCATCATATCAAAAGCAATTGCAATTCCAGCAAAATCTTCCTTCGAATCTTACTCCTGGTTCAACATACAAGGTTGTGATGGCAATAGACCACGGGGTTCCGAGAACGTTGTATATAAATACGAACACAAACCCCTATGGTGGCTTTAATGATTATGGAAATGCAACATTTGAGATAGTTAAAGGAAATGTAACTAATTTGTATTTTAGAGAGGAAGTAGCTTACAATGTGAATCCTAATTTTAAAATTGAGATGGAGAATCTGGGACCAAATAGTATAGATGAGGGTAAATGTGTTTTGAAGATATATAATAACTCTTTTGGCTATGAATGGAATACCACAGAACCTCTGGTTATATCTGGAGGAGCAAAAATTAATTACACCCCTTCGAAGACATGGGTTCCGACTTCTTCTACCACCACTCCTCCTGGCTCGTATGCTGTGGAAGGAGAATATAAATTTGGGGTAAGTGGGTCAAGTTTAATAAAATCAACAATAAAAATCGTCTCCTTTGGGGTTAAAAGTGTTGATACCATTGCTGTTGCACCCTATGAATCAACTAAAATTAATGTTACAGTGGAAAATCAAGGTCCAACGAATGCCACACTTAACCTGATTGAAACCGGTATAGGAACTACGCCATTTACTGAGGTTGGAAATTATAGCAATGTGGTGTTAACACCCTATGAGAATCATAGCTTTATCTTTAACTATTATTTTGACCCAACCAATCTTACAAATGGAAGCTATCCAATTGAGGTTAACTTAACCTATGGAGGAAAGCTTTTTAATATAGCACCTATGCAGAACATAACTCTACTACCAGTCGGAATAAAATCCTACTCGATACCAAGCGTTGGAGTTAACGGCACGCCTTTTGATGTCACCGCTATATTTAAAAACATAGGAAATAGCAATGTTAGCGTCTTTCTAAACATCACCGCAAACGGCACAACATGCAATTCTACATTAATTAATGTTCTTGTAGATAATGAAACTGCAGCAACGCTATCATGCAATCTTACTGCGGTAGGAACATATAATATTACCTTATATGCGAACTACTCTGGATTAGTTAATATAATACAGAGAAGCGGTAGCATAACTCTTTACGACTCTCCAGCAGAGCTAGCGATAAACTCTTCAGATATAACGGTTTCTCCTTCCTCACCTACCACTGGTCAAACAGTAACGATCTCCGCCACTGTGCATAATCTTGGAATGATAGATGCTCAGAACTTCATAGTAGCACTTTTAATAGACGGAAGTGCTGTAAGCAATACCACGCTCTCTGTTAATGCAAACTCCTCAAATACGACAACGTTTACTTGGACGGCTACTCAGGGCAGCCATACGATAGAGATAGTTGTGGATTATACCAATTTGATAACAGGGGAAAATGAGAGCAATAATAATGCAAGCGTAAGTATAACAGTTACATCTCCAACTACAACCTTTGTTGGAGGCGGAGGTGGTGGAGCAGCTCCTTCAGCTAAGGTTACTGTAATAGAAGCTCCAAGTTATATACCAGAATATGCCATGGAAGGAGAACTTACCCAAACCGAGGTTATAGAACTGATAAAAGATGCGAGATTAGCCTATGCAGATAGATATTATATAGAGGATAAAGTTTTGGCAGGAGTACTTGCACCCAATGATGTTCTTCCCGTTGGAGATGACTTGAAATACGAGTTCCCAACAGCAAAATCTCTTAGGGGAGATGTTTATGAGGCGGCTGCAAAATACTTCAACGAAAATACTTTTGGGGCAAGAATAATAGTGATTGCAAGGGGAGAGTTAGAAGCCGATTGCTTAGTTGCCGCGAGATTCGCTAAGCTTATGGGAGCTAAGGTTCTCCTTACAAAACCGGGAGAACTGCCTTACCCAACGCTGAAAATTTTGTCGAGGGTGCATCCAATAAAGGTTTACATAATAGGTGGAGAAAAAGCAGTAAGCAAGGAGGTTGAGGATAGAATAAACCTCTATGCCTATGAGGTAAAAAGAATAGGAGGAAAGGATAGGTACGAGACCTCGTTGTTGCTTGCTAAGGAAGGCGAGAAAGCAATAAAGACGGAGTTTGCAATAGTTACCTCTGGCAGAGATGTCAACATATATGCTTGCGCTCTCGCAGCGAAGCTAAACGTTCCGTTATTGCTCTATGACGGGCAGAAAGAAGTAGAAGAATATCTCAAGAAGTTTAAATACGTACTATGGATTTGAATCTGTATTAAACTTCACTACTTTGTCTCTTCCTTTTTCTACCTCAACAGTAAATTCCTTTTCAGAGAATTCAGTATATATATCAGGGTCTAACCAGCGTAACTTAACCTTATGCTCTCCAGCGTTAAGCTCGTATTCTCCATAGTATTTGCAGGTTTTGCTTTTGATAAACTTCGTCTTTGCATAGGAATCGAGAAGAAGGTCCACCCATAGGTCATTATTATCTTCGTTGCAAATAATAATAGTTAATGTTCCCTTATTTTTATAAACCTGTGGAAAAACTTCTTTTTTTGGTATAACAAAGGTTACAATTTCCTCTTCACCCTCTCCAAGCTCTATTTCTTTGCTTAGCTTTTGCACTTCATTTTTATCAGGGTCAAACCAAGAAATCACAAAAACGTAATGCTCTGGCGGAAGATTGAAAGTTACATTTCTAATCTCTCCAGACTTGAGATATAGGGTTTTTGTGGAGTATCCCCTTCTCAGGCTAACTCTCAATGTGTCGTCGTCTTCGTTTATTATGCTCACAGTCACCTTTCCATACTTTACATAATGATATTCCACCTTGGCTTCTTCTGGGCAAACATCTCCAACTTCTATAGGAATAAATATCTCTCTATCGCTTAAAAAGTAATAGTCTAAATAAATTATCTTCCTACACTTCTCCTCCACTAATACAAAATAAACATCTTTTGAGGGAAGGTAATAATAAAATGTTTCCTTGCCATGAGGAGGAATATACACTTGCCTCACATACATATCGTTGATGTAAAATCTACCATGATGGGAAACATCGTCGTGATTTTCTATTTTTATTCTTACAAAATGGGTTTCACTCAAAGAATAGACTACAGTAATGCCAATGAGCAAAAATAAAATAATTAACATTTTTTTCATATTTTTTCCTTTGCAAAGAGAAAAATATAAAGGTTACGAAGGTTTTTGTATAAATTATGAGAAGCGATGATGTTAAAAAGGGAGTAGAAAGAGTTCCCCAGCGAAGTTTATTAAAGGCTATTGGTTTTACAGATGAGGAGCTGGAAAAACCTTTGGTAGGAGTAGTAAACTCTTGGAACGAGTATGTTCCAGGACATGTGCATTTAAAAAGAATTGCAGAAGCAGTTAAAGCAGGGATAAGAATCGCAGGAGGGACTCCTTTGGAGTTCCATACTATTGGAATATGCGATGGCGTTGCCATGGGGCATGAAGGCATGAAGTATTCTCTGCCAAGCAGAGAGTTAATTGCCGATTCTATCGAGCTAATGGCACAAGCTCATAGGTTGGATGCTTTAGTATTTATTCCGACTTGCGATAAGATAGTGCCCGGGCATTTGATGGCATGCGCAAGATTAAATCTTCCAAGCATCGTGGTCACGGGAGGAGCGATGTGTCCTGGCTATGTCAACGACAGCTATGCAGATGTTATTTCGGTATTCGAAGGGGTAGGAGCCTATAAATCGGGAAAAATAAGCTTAGAAGAACTTAAGGCTCTTGAAGATAATGCTTGTCCTGGTCCAGGCTCTTGCGCAGGCTTGTTTACCGCTAATACAATGGCTTGCATGACAGAAGCCTTAGGAATGTCTCTGCCTGGCTGTGCTACTTCGCATGCTGTGGATGCAAAGAAGATAAGGATAGCTAAGCTTTCCGGGATGAAGGTAATGGAACTTCTTAAGAAAAATATAACACCCAAGAAAATACTTACTCAAGAAGCCTTTGAGAATGCGATAAGAATAGACAATGCCATAGGTGGCTCTACAAATGCAGCTTTACATTTGCCAGCTATTGCACATGAGCTTGGCATTAATTTAGCTTTAGAGAAATTCGATGAAATTAGCAGAGATACTCCGCATATCGTAAATCTTAGACCGGGAGGAAAACATTTCATGATAGATTTAGAAAGAGCGGGAGGAATACCAGCGGTAATGCTCAAACTTAAAGAAAAGCTCAACTTAAATTGTTTTACAGTCACTGGTAAAACTCTTGAAGAGAATTTAAAAAACGTTCAAATTCTTAATCCTGAGAAAAACAGGGAGGTAATAAGAGATTTGAACAACCCATACCATAAGGAAGGAGGAATAGCTGTTCTCTTTGGGAGCTTGGCTCCCAAAGGAAGCGTGGTAAAGCAAACAGCAATAGACAAAAAAATGCTTTATCATAAGGGTCCAGCAAGGGTCTTTGATAGCGAGGAGGAAGCAAACAGTGCAATAATGAGCGGAGATATAGAAAAGGGCGATGTAATAGTGATAAGGTATGAAGGACCAAAAGGTGGACCGGGAATGAGAGAGATGCTTCAAGCTACCGCGGCGATAGCTGGAATGGGTTTAAGTGATAGCGTTGCCCTGATAACAGATGGAAGATTTTCAGGTGGTACAAGAGGACCTTGCATAGGGCATGTTTCTCCAGAAGCCTATGAACTCGGACCCATAGCTCTAGTTAAGGATGGAGACATGATAGAGATAGACATACCCAATAGAAAGCTCAATTTGCTTGTCTCCGAAGAAGAGCTTAAGGAAAGAAAGAAAAAACTCAGGCTACCAGAGAAAAAGCTTAGAGGATATCTCGCAAGGTATTCCAAAGAGGTAAGCTCGGCTTACAATGGTGCAGTCTATTCTTCATAAGCTTCGGTGCCATAGAGGTCAACGATATACTTTCTTCTTTCTTCCATGCTTTCTCTTTTTGTTTTTTCTATTACCAGTATATCTTTTGCTTTTTTTCTTGGGCTATCCTTAATTTTATAATCTTTCGATTTAAACTCATCAATAACAAGCCCGCACCTTCTACAAACCAGTATGGTTTTATTTTCTTCACGTTTCGGCATCATAAATCCTTTACAAGAGGGACAAAATTTCAAACATCCCCCTCCGTTTCTTTTTTCTCCAGTTATTTTAAGCCTAACATCTAAAATCTATTATATAAAGAGCGATACCTTTATAATTCACAAGTTTAAATTCGGGAGGCTCATCAGTTGCAAGAGGTTTTATTATTAGCAAAGCTTTTACTTTTTTTGCAATTTCTTTTAGAAAGGGGTAAAGCTCTGGAGGCGGTCTTATGGAATATATAATCTCGCTACCTTTGTATATTCCAACATTGGGTTTTGTTATATCATCTTTAACAAATTCCTCTGAGGCTATATCGATATCAACCGCAATGATTCTGGCTTTAGCTCTCTTAAGTTCGTCATAAACAGCTCTTTCCTTTCCTATTCCTACCTCTATGATTTTACTTTCTTTGTTTTTCAGGTTTAACAATATGAACTCAGCAAACTCTTTATATTTTTCAATCATATTTTTTACCATGATTAAGGTTGTTGCCATAGGGAGCGTGGATATAAAGTTGCTAAAAGATTTGAAAAAAGAGCTTGAAAATACTTTTGGCGCATGCAAGCTTGAAGAAAGCATCGCGTTGCCCTATCAAGCATATAACAAATCAAGAAAGCAATATCTCTCCGACCTTTTACTTAAGACTCTTGAGAAAATAGAGGGTGAAAAAATTCTTGGAGTTACGGATGTAGATATTTATACCAATAATCTAAACTTTATTTTCGGGCAAGCCTATGTAAACGGAAAGTGTTGCCTGATATCGTTATATAGGCTTTACACAGAAAACTATGGAAAATTTCTGGAGAGAGCGGTTAAGGAAGCCACGCACGAGCTTGGGCATTGCTTTGGGTTAAAGCATTGCGAAAATAGAAATTGTGTCATGAGTTTTTCAAACAACATTTTTGAGGTAGATATGAAATCAAGATATTTCTGTGAGAAATGCAGATGGTTATTAGAGAATTCAATATCAAAGACCTAAGGCGGGTTTATGAGATAGAGAGAAAGTCCTTTAAAGACCCCTATCATCCATTGTTTCTTTTAGAGTTATATGATTTGTTTCCTTCAACCTTTCTCGTGGCGGAGGTAAATTTCAGGGTAGTGGGATATGTGATCGCAAGAAAAATTAATGGAGAAGGGCATATAATTGCGATAGCAGTTGACCCCGAGTATAGAAGAAGAGGCATAGGCTCAGCTTTGATGCATGAGGTAATAGAGAGGCTCAGAAATAAAGGAGTTAAAAAAATCTGGCTTGAGGTTAGAGTATCAAATAAGGAGGCTATCGAATTCTATAAATGTCTTGGCTTTAGCATAGATTGTGTTTCTCCTCACTATTATTCTGATGGTGAGGATGCAATAATCCTCACGCTTATCCTCTGATTTTTAGCTCTTCGAGTTCCGATTTATATTTTTCTGCTATTTCTCCCAACCTATTAGCCACGGAGCGTGGAAGAATTTCGGCATTCTCGGCGAGTACATTTGAAATGCTCTGAGCAAGCAAAAAAATCGCATAGGTATGCTCGGCTTTGGTTTTGTGGATATGGTGTGGGGATATTCCAAGCTTGAGATACTCTTCAAAATAGGACTTTGAAACCCCATTATCTACGAGAAACTTCATCAAATAGGTAAAAAAAAGATGGAGAGATATTATCTCATTTTTGTACATATCCCCCACCACTTAGCTAAGCTTTCAAATCCTCGGCGGTTAATAGCTTTATACCTACTGGCTTTTTGTCAATGTTGCCAATCTTTGCACCTATTAGATAACCGACCCCTTTTTCACTTGCTATATCCACCAAGCGCTGGGTTATGACTCCATCGAAAATTGCTACCGAGACTTTTTCCTTTGTATCTTCGAGAGCGCTTGGTAAATCTCTTACAGCCACTTCCTTAATTATGTTCTCCTGCTCATCTAAGAGATAAGCTTTTAAGGTCCCCGATATGTCAGAGAAGTATTTCTTATATTTCTCGATTTTTTCATCCTTCTCTTTCTTAACATGCACAGCTTCTCTCGGCTTTCTTAGCTTTCCTCCTATGTATTGCTCTACAGGTATTTTATTTCTTAGAGATTTGAAAATCTCCTTCTTGGTTAACTCTTCTACCTCCTTACCGGGCGGAGCTCTTGCTATAAAGTCGACATCTGCTACTTGTATAAGCTCTTTTATTATAAGCTCTCCTCCTCGGTCTCCATCTGTAAAAACAGTAACGGTTTTCTCCTTGCAGAGGTCTATTATTGTTTTTGGTATGCTTGTCCCCTCTACTGCTATTGCATTCTTTATTCCATGCTTTAGCAAATTCAGAACATCCGCTCTTCCTTCAACTATGATTACAGCATCGCTGTCCTCTACATTAGGTCCTGCTGGAAGTCTATCCTCGCCAAACTCTCTTATTTCCTGTAGCCTGATCGCTTCTTTGACTTCTTCTGTTATTTCAAGGCTGTCAGGCGTGATTTCCTCGACCATCGTTGTTAAAATTTCCTTTGCTCGTTCTATCACCCGCTTTCTTTTTGAAACTCTCACGTCTTCTATTTTATCTACTTTTATAGTAGCATCGCAAGGTCCTACTCTATCAATTGTTTCAAGGGCAGCAGCGAGAATAGCAGTTTCTACCTTATCTAAGCTTGAAGGAACTTGGATAGTTCCTCGAGATTTTCCGCTTCTTGATTCGATATGCACCTCTATCCTCCCTATTCTTCCAGTTTTCTGAAGCTCTCTCAAATCTAATTCGTTTCCAAGTAAACCTTCGGTCTGACCAAATATCGCTCCTACAACATCGGGTTTCTCAACGATTCCATCTGTTTCAATGCTTGCATGAATAACATACTTTGTGGTGCCTAAATCAATCTTACCCATATTGTTTACCTCCTATTAAATAAAATATCTCCCCACCCGTTATTGGTGGAAACCCCATTGTTAACAATGAGGGATGAGAGTGATATAGGTGAGGAGATATTTAATTAAGTTATTGTAACGACAATAAATTTAATATTTTTGGTCAGAGCTTTTAAAGATTAACATGCGATTTTCTTCACTCAGGGAGATAGAGGGCATTGGAGAAAAAGTAGCAGAGAGCTTAATAAACCACTTTGGCACAGAGGAAGAAGCGCTTAAAGCAATAAACAATCTGGAGTTCTCGAGACTTTTGGGAGTAAAACTCCCAAAACAAAAATTAGCAGAAATCATGAGAAATGCTTATTCTAAAAGAAACAATTTTGAATATATAAACTTATTAAAAACGCCAGAAGCAAGAGAGATTTACCAAAGGATAACCAGCTTTTTAAAGGAGCTTGCAGTTACGGAATATGGAAAATTGAAGCTCTCGCTTTTCTATCCTACAAAAAATAAAGATGAACTTAAAAGAAGATTTTCACTTGTAGAGCGTGCTAAAAAGTTTTATTCCTCTATTAATCCAGAAAAAATAAAAAGATATCTCAAAATACTTACTCCCTTAGAAGAAAATCCTAAACTTAAGAGAATCACAGACGAAATCGTGGCAACGGATAGCAAGGAGGTCTATGAGAGGTTAAAAAAATATAGAGATATAATAGAGGTGCTTCTCATAGAAACACAGGAGGATATTACTTTTTTGAAAGATTTTAAGCTTGTGAGATTTGTAAACTATGGTAACATAGAGCTATCAAGATTTCTACCAAATGTTGTTGAAGTTGAGGAAAACGAAGCGATACCAGAAAAGACCTTAGCTTTTTTCTTGGCAAATGAGCATAGTATAATGGCAAGTTGCGAGATTATGAAGATTCTTGGAGAAGATGAAAAAGAGCTTAATGAGATAATTGAAAATGTGAGGAAGCTCAATGTTGAAAATGACAAAAAGATTGCGTTGTTAAATTACGCATTAGAAAATCTTCATGTTACTGTTGAGGATTGCTTGGAAAAGGCAAACAACGAGATAATTGAAGAGACAGAAACTTCGGAGATAGCAATAAAAGGTAAAGAGCTACTAGATTTGATTTCCAGCAGAAGTTTAAGGCTTCCAGAGAAAGTTATGATGATTATCAACGATATTGCAAGAAAATGGGAAAGAAATTGTGAAAAAATGCTTAAAATTGAAGAAGGCAGTTTATTTGGTTTATTCCAAGACGAAACCTATCCTCTTGAGATAAACATGGAAAAACTTCATGAAATTGAGAACATTTTGGAGCATGAAAAAAAGATAACGGAATTCAATCTTAAAAGAGATTTGGCATACTCCTTGGGGAAATATAAAGATAGAATAAGGGAAATAGTATTGGATGTTCTTGAAATAGATGTTCTTTTAGCACTTGGTGAGTTTTGCATAAAATATAGTGCCGTAATTCCCGATATAACAGATAAGCTTGGAATAGGATTCATAAACGCAAGAAATATAGAGCTTGTCAGAAAGGGCGAAGAGGTTCAGCCAGTTAGTTATGTTATAGGCGATGCAATTAAAATTAAGGGTTCGAAGGGAGAGAGAATAGTTATAATTACTGGAGCAAATTCTGGCGGAAAAACATCTTTACTTGAGACCATAGCTCAAATACAGATAGCTACACAATGCGGTTTACCAGTGCTTGCAGAGAAAGCTAAGGTTCCTATACTGGATGAGCTTTATTATTATAGAAAGATGAAAGGTACTCTTGAAGCCGGAGCATTCGAAACTCTGCTTAAGTCCTTTGCTTTGATAGCGAGAAGTAAGAAGAGAAAGTTAATACTTGCCGACGAGATAGAGGCTGCTACCGAACCTGGGGCGGCAGCCATGATAATAGACGCTCTGCTAAAATGGTTTTATGAGCAGGAAAACACTCTTCTTGCACTTGTAACCCATCTTGGTAGGGAGATAACATTTCCCAAAGTTAGAATAGATGGAATAGAAGCTAAGGGCTTAGATGAAAACCTTAACTTAATAGTTGATAGAAATCCCGTGCTTAACAAGATTGCAAGGTCGACGCCAGAGCTTATTCTGGAAAAACTATCAAAAACAGAGAAAAAAGACAGAGAATTTTATGAAAGGATAATAAAGGAGTTTAGAAAGAATAAGGTATAAAAATGTAATTCAAATTTCCTCTATTCTCTCAATTATGCCAATGTCAAAATC
>CBFDVL010000044.1:0-11055 GCA_965613365.1 uncultured archaeon
TTTCAAGCAGAAGACGGCATACGAGATCATGCCTAGTCTCGTGGGCTCGGAGATGTGTATAAGAGACAGTATATGGATTGAACTCCATAAAGGTTACTACTCTTGTTATCTCATCTACTTTCCCATCCTTAGAAACTGTAATCTTGTTAGTTACTCCTCCCCACTTTGCATTGGAGTCTATCTTTAGCTTGACAATATATATTCCATTCCCCTGCTCCTCAGCCTTTAACTTAGTACTGGTTCCCTTATATACTGCTATTTCATCTATTACCTCTGCTCCCTCTACTGGCTGGTTAGTAGCTTTATCTATTATCTTTATTTTTAGAACCATCTCCTCTCCAGGAAAATAAATAGATTTAGATGGTTCGATTATTATTGAGAAGTATTTTGTCATCTTTCCTCCCCCCCCTCCGCCACCACCTGCTAATGCGAGAGAGGGGATTAAAAGAAAAGCTATTGTAACTAATATTAGAGTTTTAATCTTCACTTTTTTCACCACCGCATAGATGCCCTGTCATTTTTAATAGATTTACTAACTATCTAAGCATTACTCTCAACACCATTAGTCAAAATACTTATCGTAATCCTACACCACCGACTTTCTTTGTCGCTCTTGCGCCAAGTTGAGCACCTATAGTAGAACCCGTTAGAATCATTAGCACCAAGTAAAAGTCAACATTTCCATGTACTGCATGGGCTATTGTTCCTGCTGCTGCCGTGAATACCATTTGGAATAAGTCTGTGCCTACGCATACTACAGTGGGTATACCCAATATATATATCAAAGCTGGAACCATTATAAAGCCGCCGCCTACACCCATAATTGCGGCTAATACTCCAACTCCAAAACCTAATAGAGGAGGTACAAAAAATGGTATAGTAACATCTGCATTTTCAAGGTGAACAGACATAAACTTAATTTTCTGGAGCCTTGGTCCCAGACCAGTATCTATTTTCTCCCTACCTCCTTTTTCCTTTTCTTCTCTATGTTTTCCTTTCCTTATAGCTTTTATACTATCTATCAGCATCATAGTGCTAATAATACCTAACATAACCACATATATCTCCTTAATTACTAAATCACTTGTACCCTTAGCTTTCAGGACCTCCACAATTCTTACTCCTACTTGGGTTCCTAAAATAGAGCCTGCCAAAATAAATCCAGCCAGCTTTACATCTACATTGCCGAGTTTTCTATGAGCATAGGCTCCCGAGGAAGCGGTAGCTACAATTTGATTTAAATCTGAACCTACTGCTACATTCATAGGTACTCCAACCACTAAATTCAATAGAGGAGTCATTAGAAATCCTCCACCTACTCCAAAAAGACCTGCTAAGAAACCTACTACTAATCCAATCCCAATTACAAGAAATGGATTAACTTCAATGTTTGCTATTGGTAAATATACCATGTCTTCACCTCCTCTTTTGCCGTCGATTATAGTATTTACGGAATATTATATTATCACATATAAATATTTCGGTTTTAAATTTGATTGTATTTCCAAATAACGATATAAAATATCGTGTTACAACGAAAATACTGAAAATATTATGAGATTTTGAAGAATATTAGATATAGCAAGCCGAAATTTACGAAAAGATTAATTTAAAATAACGAAAATATTACTAACAATAAGAATATCGTGCTTGTACCATCTTTATTAGAATATTTATCATGTTATGTCAAGAAATTCCTGATGGGGAGCGTTGCAATGACTGTAGCTAATCGCTGTGTAAGACCAAAAATTATGAGATGGTTTCTAACATCATTTACAGCAAAAAGAATACTTCAAGGAGAAAAGAAGATATCACTTGACCTTGGGTTATCATTAGAGGAAATAACAATTGAAAAAAAT
Organism: uncultured archaeon; assembly: GCA_965613365.1. Taxonomy (GTDB): domain Archaea; phylum Hydrothermarchaeota; class Hydrothermarchaeia; order Hydrothermarchaeales; family CAZSVW01; genus CBFDVL01. The sequence continues at coordinate 1,860 of CBFDVL010000044.1, forward strand.
AGGGTTATATTCTCTGATAATCAAAAACTTTCGCTTGAAAAATTAAGAAAAATAGCTAAAGATAAGCGAAGTGTTTATTTTTTGGAGAACGGTATTCTATATAAAGCCCAATTCTTTGATTCTAAAAGTAATAGATTCTACAAACTCGTTATAGCCAAGGAAAACTCTCCTCCTACCTTGGAAATCTCTGGAATACACATGCACAGAATTAAAGACATCGACCCTTTACAAGATACTAAGAGAAAGGTATTTTCAATTCCCATCGGCGGAGTAGGCTTGGATATATGCACTGGTCTTGGCTACACAGCTATTATGGCTTCAAAGAAGTGTAGTAAAGTTATAACAATTGAAAAAGATAAAAATGTTCTTGCTATCGCAAGATTAAATCCTTGGTCTGCCGAGCTATTTAAAAGCAAGAAAATTAGCATTATACTAAGCGATGCCTTTTACCTTATTTCTGCTCTTAGAAAAAAATTTGATTTCATAATTCATGATCCGCCAAGATATACTATGGCTCCTGAGCTTTACTCCCAAGATCTCTATATTAAGCTTTTTAATGCTTTAAAAGATGGCAGATACATGTTTCATTATACCGGAAAACCTGAAATGAAAAAAGGAAAGAGAGTTCTTGCAAACATTAAAACAAGGCTGAAAAAAGCAGGTTTCACTGTTAAATGGAAAGAAGAAGCCTTGGGTTATGTTTGTAAGAAGCCTGCCATCAAAGCTTGACCCAAGCTTATTCCTCCGTCTCCACATGGCACTTTGGTATGGGTTATGAATTTTAATCCTTCTTCTTCTATTTTCTTTCTTATCGTATTAACTATTGCCTCGTTATATGCTACCCCTCCACTTACACCTATTGTAGAGATTTTTTTCTTCTTTGCTACCATCGTAGCTACTTCCGCAAGTGCATTGGCAATAGCAATTTGAGCGCTTGCTGCTATGTCCTTAAAATCATGCTCTTCCTTTGCCTCAAGCACCTGCTTTAAAAGGTAGGCGGTATCTATTATATATCTTTCTCTTTTCTCGATTTTCATATCGAAGCTTAACTTTGCTTTTCCATGAAAAGCAAAACTCTCAAGCCTCATCGCTGGCTCTCCTTCATAGGTTCTCTCATAACAAACGTTTAGCAAAGCCGAGATTGCGTCAAGAACTCTTCCTAAGCTTGTTGAAAGCGGGGTATTAAACTTCTTCTCTATTTGCATAAGCACGAGTTCAAGCTCTCTTTCATTTCTAAAACCATTTATAAGATGCTTTTTGGCTATTTCTCTAAGCTCTTCTATAGAATAAATCTTTGACAAAATTCCTATGGCTGCTCTTGCAGGAAATCTCGTGGCAAGGTCGCCACCAGGCATTGGAGAATAAGCGAGGCTTCCTATTCTCTTATAGTTGCCATAGTCGCATAATAGTACCTCACCCCCCCACCATGTTTTATCTCCGCCATAACCAAATCCATCAATAGCTATGCCTATGATTTTTTCCTTTATGCCATGCTCTGCCATTAAAGAAACGATATGAGCATGATGGTGCTGACATCTTATCAGCTTGCAATTAAACTTGCTCGCAAGTTTTTCTCCGAGTTTTACTGTATTAAAATAAGGATGCAGGTCAACAGCTATTTTGTCTATGCTCTCAACCTTGTTCATTCTTATTAGATTATAGACCGCATCCTCGAGGAACTCGAGAGTCTTAAGCTTTGAGGTATCTCCTATGTGTTGCGAGAGAAATGCTTTGTTACCTTTAAGTAAGCAAGCGGTAACCATTTCCTCGGCACCTAAGGCTAAGATGTTCTCTCTACTATCTACGCTTACTTCTATTGCCTCGGGAACATAACCACGAGACCTCCTTATAAAAGTGGGCTTTCCATTTATTACCTTAATAACAGAGTCATCGCACCTGTTTTTTATCCTTCTGTTGTGCACTAAAGCATAGCATTTTAGCGTGAAAATCTCCTCATTCTCTATGAACATCGGCTCTCCCGGAGCATTGGCAGAAGTCATGACCAAAGCTGGCTCTTCAATATAATAAAAAAGAAGATAATGCACTCCCGCGTAGGGAAGCATAACTCCGATATTATGCAAATTGGGTGCAATATACTTAGACAAAACCTCTCCTTTCTTTTTAAGAACTACGATCGGTCTTCTAAAAGAGGTTAATAACTCTTTCTCAACCTCGCTGAGAAAAGCAAAGGTCTCTATTGCTTGCAAATCCCTTGCCATTATAGCAAAAGGTTTGTTTTTCCTTCTCCTGAGCTTTCTTATTTTTAAGACCGGCTCATCCTCTGTTGTTATAGTTGCTAAGTGCGTTCCCCCTATCCCCTTTATCGCAAGAATCTCGCCTTCTGCTAAAAGCTTGGCAGATTCCTTTATAACCTCTTCTGGTTTTAAATCGAGCTTCTCCTTTCCATGATATAGAAAATATCTCGGGCCACAGTCCCAGCAACAAGTTGGCTCCGCTTTGAACCTCCTATCCGTTGGGTCATTATATTCTTCCTCGCAGAGTCTGCACATCGGAAAATCTCTCATAGTAGTGTTTTCCCTATCATAGGGTAAATCTTCGATTATCGTAAACCTCGGTCCACAATTCATGCACACGATAAAGGGGTAAAGATACCTTCTTCCCTTTTCGAACATCTCCCTTAAACATTCTTCGCAAATTGCTACGTCGGGTGGTAAAATAGATTCGCCAGAACCTTCTATCGAGCTTTTTAAAACATAAAAGTCGTCATATTCTTCTTTTCTTACCTCCTCAACATCTATACTGTAAATTTTTGCTAAGGGTGGTGACTTAGATTTCAAATCTCTTAAAAACCTTTCAAAATCACAATCTTCATTTGCTACTACTATCTCAACACTGTTGCCAGCGTTTTTAACATAGCCCTTAATTCCATGCTCCTTTGCAATCCTATAAACAAAAGGTCTAAAGCCTACGCCTTGCACTATGCCCTTAACAGTTACCTTTTTCATTTCAAATCAATTTTATTTTTTTATATATAAAAAGATTAAATAAAAATTAAGGGGTGATTGAAATCAGGATTACCCAAGCCCATGGTGCTGGCGGAAAGCTCATGGAAGAGCTTATAAGTAAAGTTTTATTACCAAACATCACCTTTAAGTCCGCGGGAGAGGTTGGACTGGAGGAGCTTGATGACGGGGCGAGCATTTCCATAGGAGAGAAAGAGATAGTAGTAACAACAGACTCGCACACGGTAAAACCTTTATTTTTTCCCGGAGGAGACATAGGCAAATTAGCGATCTGCGGAACGATAAATGATTTAGCGGTAATGGGGGCAAGAGCTATAGCAATAACCAATGCAATGGTAATTCCCGAAGGGTTTGAAATAGAGAAACTTGAGAAGATAATACGCTCAATGAACAAAGTAGCAAGAGAGGAAGGAATAGCAATAATAGCTGGCGATACAAAAGTTATGGATAAAGAATCTCTTGATGGTATGATAATCTCAACCACCGGCATAGGAGTAGCTGAGAAGATCATAAAAGATAAAGGATTAAGCATAGGCGATAAAATAATAGTAACCGGAACCATTGGCGATCATGGGGTAGCTTTATTGTCCTTCAGGGAAGGTTTTGGTTTTGAAACCACGCTGAAATCTGATGTCTCCCCCATCTGGAAAATGGTCAAAGAAGCTTTGAAAGTTGGTGGTATTACGGCGATGAAAGACCCAACAAGAGGGGGTTTAGCGGCTGTGCTTAACGAATGGAGTAGTAAAAACGGCCTATGCATAGTAATAGAGGAAGAGAAAATCCCCATGAGAGAAGAGGTGATCTCGGCGTCAGAGATGCTTGGAATTGACCCTTATACAGTTGCCAATGAAGGCAAAGCAATTATGGCAGTGGAACCAGAAAAAGCTGAAGAAGTGCTTAAAGCTATAAGGTCTACGAAACTTGGTAAAAACGCTGAAATCATAGGAGAAGTAGTGAACAACGAAAAATACAAAGGTAAAGTAATTTTGAAAACCCTCGTTGGTGGAGAGAGAATCTTAGAAGCTCCTATTGGCGACCCTATTCCAAGAGTTTGCTAACTTCTTCATTTTCAAGAATTTCGTTCCAGATGTTAAGAGTAATCGCAGCTTCTTTCTGGTCAAGCTTCTGTATCGCAAACCCTACATGCACTATTACATAATCTCCTACCTTAACCTCGTTTAATAATGAAATATCTGCTTCCCTCTTAACCCCTCCAAAATCAACTATTGCTATATTATCTTTTATTTCTATCACTTTTCCTGGGATAGCCAAACACATCAAATTAATTTCTCACATACCTATATATCTACATTTCGGTGATGTAACAAGCTTCTTTCAAAAATTTTATATATGGGTTGTTATAGTATTATCTAATAACACGAAGGAGGCGATAGGATGAAATTAACCAGAAGGAATTTTCTCAAATTGGTTGGAGCTTTGGGAGCATCTACATTTATATCAACGTACAAATTTGAGCTTCAAGAGGTCTTTGCACAGGCTGGAGATTATTGGCACATTTGTTGGCTGGAAGGTGCTGATTGTGCTGGTTGCACTATTTCTTTTGCTCAAGCAGTAGAACCAGATTTCATTTCGGTTTTGACGGAGATTACTGTAGGAACCTCTGGCCTGCCAATAGCTCTACCTGACTACCATGAAACTATCCATCCAGCTTCAGGGAGTTTGCTTGAAGAAATGAAAAAGGAAACATGGATGAAAGCTGGTAAGAAAGTACTCGTAATTGAAGGAGCTGTGCAAAACGAAGGTTTCTGTACTGTAGGCGGCGTTGATTTCAGGGAACATGTTAAAGAGGCTGCTGAAGTAGCCGATGCGATAGTGGCTGTAGGACAATGTGCAACCTTTGGAGGAATTCCAAGTGGCAGTCCCAATCCGAGTGGAGCAATGGGCGTGAGTAAATTTTTGAAACAAGTAGGGATAAATAAACCTGTCATAAACTTACCTTGTTGTCCGGCTCATCCAGACCACATACTTCTCACATTGGCTGCGGTAATGCTCGGTGCAATGCCCGAACTCGATAAGTATGGAAGGCCTAAGGTCTTCTTTGGGAAGAATATGCACGATGAACTTTGCCCCTATCGACCTTATTATGACAGGGGCATATTTAAAACAACACCTGGAGGAGAGGGATGTAGATTTAAAATGGGATGCAAAGGACCGGTAACTTGGACAGACTGTGCTTTGAGAAAATGGAACAATCACGTAAGCTTTTGCAATGAGACCAACGTTTGCTTAGGATGTGCCGAGCCAGGTTGGCCAGACAAGTTTTCACCATTCTATAAAGAAGTTACAGGGCTTCCAGGTATCTTCGGAGTTTCTGCCGAAAAACTTGGCGAAGGCTTGGTGGGAGCTTCAATAGGTATAAGCGCCATTCATTTGGCCAAGAGACTGGCAACTAAGGGTAGAAAGAAGGAAGAAAAGGAGGGATGATAGATGGCAACTGTAGTTGTTGACCCTGTTACAAGAATTGAAGGTCATCTTGGAATTAATATGGAAACAAAAGATATTACAACTAAGACTGGAACTTGGACTATAGTAGATAAAGCCTATTGTCTTACAAACATGTTCAGAGGCTTTGAGATAATACTCAAAGGAAGAGACCCAAGAGATGCCTATTTCATTACACCAAGAATTTGCGGTGTATGCCACGCCGTACATGCTGAAGCAGCAATGCAAGCTCTAGATCACGCCTATGGAGTAAATCCTCCACCGGCAGCAGTTTTAATAAGAAACATAATGTTTGGAGCTTTCTATTGCTATGATCATATGATTCATACCTATTTACTTGTAGGCCCAGAACTCGGAATTCTCGCCAAATATCCTCCAATGGTGCCTCCAGTACTTGGTAAAGAAGGAATAGCCAAACTTAACTTAGGTTCAAGTTATGCGACATGTGTAGAAATGCAAAGAATAGCAAACGAAGTGGTAGCTCTTTGGGGCGGTAAAGCACCATTCCCGGTATGCGAATATCCCGGAGGAGTAACAGTAAAGCCAACCTTAGACAGAATTGCTGGAACAATAGCAAGAATGAGTAAAGTATGGCATTTTGCTGCAAATACAATGTATAAGGATATATTAGCTCTTAGAGAGGCTAGTAAACATGTAGGAGAGGTGGTAAGTTCATTACTAGATATAAACTTCAGAGGTTTTGAAGACCTTGGTCCAGCTTATCCATATAAGTTATCCTATGGTCTGTTCCCAGACCATGAAAACTATGATGATTGGGTCGCCTTGCAAAATGGTGAAAGGGGTAGGAGAAAAAGCGCGGTAATACATGCCGGTGCATGGGACGGAGATTTCAAAGATTTCGAGTTAAGCAAGATAAAAGAATACGTAAAATATTCTAAGTCTGCTGATTATAGTGGAGGACTTCATCCAAGTGAAGGACAAACCAACCCAAATCCAAATAAGGAAGGAGCTTATGCATGGGCAAAAGCTCCCAGATACGATGATAAACCTTATGAGGTGGGACCCTTCGCAAGAATGGTCAATACCTTTGGCTTAGATTGGACATTCGAAGCTACAAATCCAGTAACGGGCGAAAGTGTAAAGTTTGAATGGAAAGTTATGAACCCAGAAGGTTCAGTAATTGATAGAGTTGCTTCAAGAGTGGCACAGACGATATTATTCTCAACAAAGGTAATGGAATGGACCGTTGAGCTTATTCAGTATCTAAATGATAAGATAGTTCATGATAAGACAAACAACTTTACTTATGTTCCAGATAATGCGGAGGGATATGGACTCGTAGAGGCTCCAAGAGGAGCATTGCTTCACTATACAAATATAAAGAATAGAAAAATAGCAAAGTATCAATGTATAGTGCCAAGTACATGGAACCTTGGTCCAAGAGACGACATGGACCAGCCAGGTCCTGTGGAAAAAGCGCTTGAAAATACATGGTTGCCAAAACTTACAGTGCCAGAGGTCGCCAATGCTTTATATGAGGGTTGGGGAGATACTCTAGCAGGGGCTTTGGTAAAACTCAACCCATTGTATGCAAAACTTAACATGGAGGGAGAGTATAATACAACATTACCATTAGCAATAGTAAGAAGCTTTGACCCATGCATTGCTTGCGGAGTACATATAATAACCAAGTAAGAGGTGAACCATATGGCAGAAACCATAGAGGTCAAAAGACATTCCCTTTTTTATAGATTAGTGCACTGGAGCGTAGTATTTACGACTTTCATGTTGATGTTCAGTGGAATACAGCTTGGCGGTATTTATAATATAAGGTTTTTCGGAGATTTACTAAGGCCTCTTCACGGTTATGTAGGTCTTGTGTTCGTTGCTCTTTGGATAATGTTCTTCTACTATATAATAGTGCATGAATGGAAGTGGTTCTCTCTTACAAGAATACCTTACAGCATAAGATTTCTGATCGCAGAAGCCAAAGCATGGTTTGGCGTTGGCGAGCATGTCGAAGACCCAAGAGCTTACGATGCAGAGAAAAATGAATATGTGGAAAAAATAATACCTACCGAAGTAGGAGTATGGTGGATTTATCTAGCGCTTGCAGTATTAATGGGACTAACGGGCTTAGCAATGATGTTTCCAAATGGCTTTTCTTGGGTCTATGGTATAGCTAAGGCATTTTCCTTCCTCTTTGGAACAGATAACGCATATGCAATAGTGAGATATGTGCATAGATTGGGAATGTACCTGTTCCTCTTCGTAATAATACTCCATGTCTATGCAGTGTTCATATTTGGAGTCGTAACCTCAATGATTACAGGGAAAAGAAACGAAAAGGTGGTTAAGAGCGAGTGAAAATAGCGATATTAGGAATAGGAAACATACTACTACAAGACGAAGGATTTGGAGTTCACGTTGTTAAAAAAATAGACAAAAGTAAATTACCGGAGAACGTAGATATTATAGAGGGAGCCGTCTTAGGGCTCCAAATTTTTAATTTTTTATTGGATTATGATAGGGTTATTGTGATAGATGCTGTTAAAGGGGGGGGTAAGCCAGGGGATATTTATAAATTTAGAATAGAGGAATGTAGAAAAGATTTTGGAATGATTTCCTTGCATGACCTTGATTTTGTTAAATCCTTAGAAATAATGAAGCAATTTTATAAACTTCCTGAGATTATTGTAGTTGGTATAGAACCTAGGTCAACAGAGGTCGGCATGAATTTAACTAAAGAAATAGAAAAAAAGATACCAGAAGTTTTGGAGATAGTTTACAAGGAAATTCATTCGATCAATAAGGAAATGCAACACGCAACAAACAATAACACCGCTATATAGAATATTAGAGTTGCCATAAAAATATTTTCTGTTGTTTAATTATATATAATTTACTATGATAATCTCGGTTTTCGGACATGGAAGAAAATGTGGAAAGACAACTACAGTAGAAGTCATAGTCAGAGAACTTACTAAAAGAAATTACAAAGTAGGGTGTATAAAGAAGATTCATATTGAGAATTTTACCATAGATAAAGAAGGCAAAGACAGTTATAGACATGCAAAGGCTGGTGCTAAGCTTGTTGCCACAGCTTCACCAAAAGAAATAGCCATAATAAGAAAAATCCAAGATAATCCTGTGGAAAAAGCCCTTGAACTAATGCTCCATGATGCCCTAGACTTTGTAATAATAGAAGGAAGATACGACAAAGCAAAAATAAAAATTCCTGTGGCGAGAAGTTATGAAGAAGCCAAGAAAATTTTACCTATGAATTTCCTTTTCATCTCTTCCTTAACGCCAGAAAAATTTCCTTCGTTTCTGAAAGTTTTGCATCCGTTAAAAGATGCAGAAAAGATGGTAGAGATGGTTATTTCTCAATCCAACATTTCTAAAACTTCCACCAACTGAGGAAATGCTTTTTTAAGCTCTTTTTTAGGTTTTTCTATTATTATTTCGCTTTCATCATTTTTACCTAATGCTCTAATTTTCTTCCTTACCGCACTTTTTAATTCTTTGATGTCAGAGAATTTACCAGTATCTATTTCTAGTAACTGTGCCATATTTTCAGTTGCGCATTTTTTAATACCTAAAATTACCGTATAAATTGAGAAATCCCTTGGTCCAAGCGAAATCTCTAAATATATAGTCCCTTTACTAATGTTTTTGAATTCTTTGATTTTTGAGTTTTTAATTAATTATTAATTTTTGTATCTCTTTTGCAAAGTTCCTGTCTCTTATACACATCTGACGCTGCCGACGAAGGCTTAGGTGTAGAT
>CBFDVL010000045.1:0-10956 GCA_965613365.1 uncultured archaeon
CTTCAAAGGAAGTTTTTTTCATATCTCTAAAATCTTTTCTGGAGCTATTTTTAAATATTTCTGGCTTCTCAACTCGTTTGTTTTTTCAACGGGCATTGGTTCAATTAAAAGCTCGAGAACTTAAAGCTGTCCTCTTATATGGTTTTTTATGTCCTCATCTCCCTCGCTCTTTAGGTTGAGAATAAAGCTCTTTTATTGTGCAAAAAGTGGGGTCGCCCGGATTTGAACCGGGGTCCAAGGCTCCCAAAGCCCCGAGGATAGACCAGGCTACCCTACGACCCCATCCTAACAAATCTTTGATTTGTTAAAAATGTTATCATGTGCTTATAAAATTGTAACGCTTACTACACCATCTACTTTTTTAAGCTCTTCTATTACCTCACCCGGAATTTTTTCGTTGGTTATTATTGTTAGCTTTGGGTCTTTAACCAAGAAAGGATCGTCAGCGATCGCTTGCCTTATTGTTAGCCCATGCTTTGTTATTACGCTTGCTGCTCCACTTAAAATTCCTTTCTTTGATGCATTGTCAGGGGTGATTATTATTACGCCAAGACCAAGCTTAGGAGCTACATTTTTATAGAAAGCTATTACCTCTAAACTCTCGTATATTTTTCTCAGTTTTTCGTTTTCATATATTTTCTCCACGGTTGCATCCACAACCCTCCTATCAACGTCAAGGCTTTTGCCAAGCTTTGCATGAGGTATTTCTATGCTATCGCAGCACACTCTTTTTTTATCGTTTATTTTCAACCCCTTCTGAAGTAAAAAAATAGCTACCTTCTTTTGAGCAGGATATTTATCAAAATACTTCTCTATCTCACTCCACATAACATTGATTTTGGAAATACTACAATATAACTTTAATTCTTTACTGGCTCAAGCCATACGTTGTGGTCATCCTTGTTATGCTCATACATTATATGATACATCGCCTTGACGGGGGTAAACACCTTACCACATATCTTGCATCTATATTTATCTGATGCCAAAGCTTCACCTCCTATAGTTGGATTAGTGGGCTCGGGCGGATTCGAACCGCCGACCTCCACGTTGTAAGCGTGGCGTCATAACCCCTAGACCACGAGCCCATGGTGGGGGGAGGGGACCTATGGGAAAGACTAAAAATTAGTTAAATTCCTCCCATAGGCAAAGATATTTATGCTCCTAATAATATTTATATCTTTCGTTAAAAAAATTTGAGGGATAACCATGTTTGTGAGTTTATATAACTTTGTAGACGAGGTTAGGAGTCAGTTTAATTTTAATAACCCGAAGATAAATGATACCACGTTGAGGGATGGAGAACAAACTCCCGGAGTAGTTTTTACAATGGAAGAAAAAATTGAGATAGCAAGACTTCTTGATGAGATAGGGGTTCAGCAGATAGAGGCGGGGACTCCGGCATTATCTCCCCATGAGGAGGAAGCGGTTAGAGCGATAGCCAAAGAAGGATTAAACGCAAGCATAATGGGTTGGGCAAGGGCTGTGAAAAATGATATTGATGCGGTGATAAGAACAGATGCAGATGCAATAGCAATTTCAATAGCTACTTCGGATATTCATCTACAGTACAAGCTCAGGAAGACGAGAGAAGAAGTTTTAGAGATGGCAACTTCTTCTGTGGAGTATGCCAAAGAGCATGGGCTGTATGTTTCTCTTAACGCTGAGGATGCAAGCAGGACAGACTTTCCATTTTTGAGGGAGTTTTCAATTAAAGGCAGAGAAGCTGGTGCCGATAGAATTAGGATATGCGATACCTTAGGTGTTCTAATACCAATGTCATGCAGATATCTTGTAAAAAAGATAATAGATGAAGCAAAGGTTTCTGTTGAAATTCACACCCATAACGATTATAGCTTGGCGGTAGCTAATGCGCTTGCGGCGATAGAGGTTGGAGCAGAGTGGGTTTCTACGACGGTAAACGGCATAGGTGAAAGAGCTGGTAACTCAAGCTTAGAAGCCGTTATAATGAGTTTGTTAAAGCTATATAATCTTGATTTACCATTTAAAATAAGCAAAATATATGAGCTTTCTAGATATGTTGAGAAGGTTAGTGGTTTGCCGGTTTCTAAGAATACGCCTATAGTTGGAGAACACATGTTTACCCACGAGTCAGGCATACATGTGGACGGCGTTCTTAAGTTTCCCTATACCTATGAATCTTTCTTACCAGATGAAATAGGGGCGAGTAGAAAAATAGTAATAGGCAAGCACTCGGGAAAGCATGCGGTATGGGATAAGCTCAGAGAGCTTGGAATAGAGGTAAGCAAAGAGGAGCTTCATAAGATTGTAGCCAAGGTAAAGGAGATAGCAATAAGAAGAAAGAGTGCATTAACCGATGAAGAGCTTAAGCAGATAGCAGAGGAAGTGCTAAATGACAGGGAAAACGATAGTTGAAAAAATTCTGAGCGAGAAGTCTAATACCGATGCAAAAGCTGGAGATATAGTTATTGCAAGCATAGATTTATGCTATGTTCAGGATGGCACCGGTCCATTAACGATTGAGCAATGGAAGAACTTTGGAAAAATCGCTAACCCTAGAAAAACAGTATTATTCATAGACCATGCTTCACCTTCGCCAAGAAAGGAGCTTTCCAATGACCATGCTAAGCTAAGAAAATTCGCAAGGGAGTATAATGCCATACTCAGCGATGTTGGTGAAGGGGTTTGCCATCAGGTTGCTGCTGAGAAGTTTATCTGCCCTGGAGATATAGTTGTAGGCGCTGACTCGCATACTTGCATGGGTGGTGCCTTGGGAGCATTTGCCACAGGGATGGGCTCAACTGATGTAGCTGTGGCTATAGCTTTGGGAAAAAACTGGTTTAGGGTTCCAGAGACGATTAAATTTGAGATAGAAGGAAAGCTTTCTAAGGCCGTGTTTGCAAAGGACTTAATACTATACATAATAGGCAAAATTGGTAGCGATGGAGCTACGTATAAAGCAATGGAATTTTCTGGCAAAGCCATGGAAACTCTAAGCATGAGCGAGCGTTTTGTTCTCACCAACATGGCTGTAGAAGCTGGCGCTAAATGCGGAGTTATAGCGAGCGATGAAAAAACCAAGGAGTATCTAAAAGCTCATGGAAGAGGAGAGTGCTTCAGAGAGATCAAAAGCGATGAAGATGCGGAGTTTGAGAAGATAATAGAGATAAATGCAGAGGAAATAAAACCAATGGTTGCCTTTCCTCATGTCGTAAATAACGTTAAGCCAGTTGATAGCGAGGAATGCAGAGGAGTAAAAATCGACCAAGTTTTCATAGGAACATGCACCAATGGCAGATTAGAAGACCTACGAATAGCCGCCAAAATTCTCGAGGGCAATAAAGTAAATAAAAACACAAGGCTAATAGTAACCCCCGCATCAAGGCTAGTATATCTTCAAGCTTTAAAAGAAGGGATAATAGAAGCTTTAATAAACGCAGGCGCGGTAATAAACCCACCCGGCTGTGGAGCTTGCGTAGGCGTGCATCAAGGCGTTCTCGCAGATGGCGAGAGATGCCTATCTACGCAGAATAGAAACTTCAAAGGAAGAATGGGCAATCCTAATGCATATATTTACTTAGCATCTCCAGCTACCGCAGCAGCAACGGCCATAAAAGGAGAGCTTGCCGATCCAAGAGAATTTATAGGTGATTAACATGGGAAGAGCATGGAAGTTTGGAGACAACATAAGCACAGATGCAATAGCCCCGGGAAGATACTTTCACCTTCGCTCTGATTTGAAAAAGCTGGCAAAGCATGTTCTTGAGGATGCTCGCAAAGATTTTGCCAAAAAAGTAAAAAAAGGAGACTTTGTCGTTGCTGGTAAGAACTTTGGCTTGGGCTCAAGCAGAGAACACGCCCCAAGAATAATAAAGCTCGCTGGAGTTAAAGCCATACTCGCGAAGTCCTTTGCGAGAATTTTCTTCAGAAACTGCATCAACATAGGCTTGCCAGTAATAATCTGCGACACGGATAAAATAGATGAGGGGGATGAGCTTGAGGTTGAGTTTGATAAAGGTATAGTTAAAAATAAAACTAAAAACATAGAGATAAGGTTTAATCCTTTGCCAAAGGTTATGCTCAACATACTTGAAGACGGCGGAATAGTTGAGCATCTTAAAAGGCATGGAGATTTTAAACTGGAGGAATAGAAAATGAAAATGAAGGAAGAGGTAAAGAAATGGTGCGAGGAAGAGGAGATATTTAGAGAAGAGGTAGAAGACCCGAACTCCGAGTTTAACTTTGCGATAAATTTTCCTGATAAAACCCAAGTTCTAAATGTAATACAACCAAAAGGAAAAGATTACATATTTATTGTTTCCAGAACCTTGGTAACTTCAGAAGACCAGAAAAAGCTGAAGGAGAAGACAAAAGACAAATACGAGGAATTTCTCTGGGATTTAAGATTCACTTTGGCTAATAGACCTACTCAATTTAATCTAACAATAACTGATGGAGTGCTTCAAGATTTTACAATAACCTACAGAATCTACGAAGACGGTTTAACAAAGCACAACTTCATGCAGGCTATAAGAGAGGTGCATAAGAGCAAGCTTTTAGCTATATGGAAAATGATGTATGCTCTTAGATAAGAAAAAGCTTGAGATTCTTCTTCAGAGATGCAGAGGCTATAAAAATCCAAAAATAGAGCTTGAGCAGTATGTTACGCCTCCTTTCATAGCAGCAGAGCTTTTATTTACAGCGTATCTCAAGGGCGATATAAAAAACAAGGTAATCTTGGATTTAGGATGCGGAACCGGAATCCTTGCGATAGGTTGCAAGCTTTTAGAAGCAAGAAAAGTTATTGCAATAGATGTAGACCCTGAAGCCATAGAAATCGCGAGAGAAAACGCCGAAAGTTTTAATCTGCACATAGAATTTAAAGTTCAAGATATAAGCGAAGTAAAATGCAGAGCAGATACCATAGTTCAGAACCCTCCTTTCGGAGTGAGAAAAAAAGGTGCCGACATAATGTTCTTGGAAAAAGCCTTACAACTTGCTCATGTGATATATACAATGCACAAAAGCAAGACAAGAAAATTTATACTTGGCTTTATAGAAGAGAGAAATGTAGAGGTTACAGATTTGCTTACTGTAAGCTTTCCTTTGCCAAAAATATATGATTTCCATAGAAAGGAAAGAAAGATGATAGAAGTTGATATCTATAGAATAGTAAAGGGGGATTGAAAATGATTAAAAGTGGAGAGTTTGTCGTTCCTGGACAGGAGCTTGGAACATGCGAGGAGTTTATACCAGATGAGGGAACCTACGAAGAGAATGGAAAAATCTATGCAAGCACCACGGGAATAGTTGAGGTTGATTTAAAAGAAAAGAGAATAAAGGTAAGGCCCAAAACAAGTACCCCTCCTCTACCAAAGGCAGGAGATATAGTAATTGGAAGAATTATAGATGTTAAGCCACAATTTGCCTTGGTAGATATAATAAGAATAAAGGGCATAGATAGGGCGGTAGCCAAGAATATAGTAGGCAGCATCCACATCTCTCAAACAAGGATAAGTTATGTGGAAGACTTGTCAAAGGAATTCAGAATAGACGATATAGTATGTGCTAAAATCACAAATCCAAACACCACTCCGATATTTTTATCCACTAAGGAAAAAAACCTTGGAGTGATAAAGGCATACTGTGGTCATTGCAATCTTCCGCTTGTTAGGGTAAACAATAAGCTAAAGTGTCCAGAGTGTGGAAGAATAGAACTCAGAAAAATCTCCTCTGAATATGGAAAAGGAATTATATGAGGTGGAGCAATGGAAGTCAAAATTTTAAAAGAAACCGAAAGAGAACTTGAGTTTGAACTTATAGGGGAAGACCACACCTTCTGCAATCTCCTGAAGGAAAAGCTCAACTCAAAGAAAAATGTGCTTGCAGCATATAGAATAGAGCACCCTCTTATAGGAAATCCAAAGTTCTATATTAAACTCGAAAAAGACATGGAGGTTGAGGAAATAGAGGAAAAAACACCTCTCGATAAAATAAGAGGTCTTGGAGAGAAGAGGATTGAAAAACTAAACAGCGCTGGTATAACATATGCTGAAGAGCTGCTGGAAATAAACATAGATGAGTTATCGGAAAAAACGGGATTATCAAAAAAAATACTAAAAAAAATAATAAACGAAGCTAAAAAACTCAGAAAAAGTAAGGCGAGAGCGGTATTAAAGGAAGCGCTTGAAGAACTTAAAAATGAATTTAACGTGCTGAAAAATGCGATTTGAGGAATTCTCACCTCTTGGAGATAGTTTGGTGAACTTCATATATTCCTTAGCTGTTTCAAGAATCAGAAAAACTCCCGTGAGTAAAAGAGCATCTAATAGGCTACTATCCGAAGCTTTGACAAATGCTGGGTTAAGAGAGAATAAAAGAAGGGTTAACAAGCATTCTCTAGCCGACTATGCAGAGGGATTAATATTTTATGCATGGAAAAATAAACTTGTTACAATCGAGGAATGCGTTGACATACTTGTGGAGAGAATGCAAGATGAGAATGGCAGTGAGGTGCATGCCTTCAGCGAACTTCTTAGATATATAGAGGCGAAGATTCATGGTTAAAGAAAGAAAAACTCCTGCCCTAGCTGTAGATGCTATAGTTGTTAAGAATGGAAAAATTTTGCTCATAAGAAGGGCAAACGAACCATTTAAAGGGAAATGGGCTTTAGTAGGAGGTTTTGTGGAGTACGGAGAAACCACAGAAAATGCGGTAAAGCGTGAGGTTGAGGAAGAGACTGGTATGAAAGTTGAGGTAAAAGAGCTTTTAGGAGTTTACTCTGAGCCAAAAAGAGACCCAAGAGGACATGTTGTTAGCATTTGCTATATAGTTGAGAGCAAGAGCGATGAAATTAAGATAAACGAGGAGGTAAAGGAAGCCAGATTTTTCTCCTTAGAGGAAATTAAAAGCATGGAGTTAGCCTTTGACCATGCGAAGATAATTCGAGATTACGAGGCGAGAAGATGTTCTGCAAAAAGTGCGGAAGCCTAATGTTGCCAAAGAATGGAAAGCTCGTCTGCACGAAGTGCGGCGAGGAAGAAGAAATTTTAAATAAGACGGAGTTCAAATTAAAGGAAAAAGGCAAGAAGAAAAAGGAGATCCTCATAGTAGATGAGAAGATAAACACTCTACCTACTATTCGTGTCGAGTGTCCAAAGTGCAAAAATATGGAAGCTGAATGGTGGCTTTTGCAAACAAGAAAAGCAGACGAACCAGAGACGAGATTCTTTAGATGCACGAAGTGTGGATATACATGGAGGGAATACGGTTGAGGAGATTGCCGGGCGTTGAAAGGGAAATAGCAAAGATAACTGGAGAGGAGCATAGGGTAAGTGTTCTTGGCGTTGTCGTAGAGAGAGACGAAATAAACAACTCAGCCTTAATCGATGACGGCACTGGAAGAGCAGTAGCATATTTTTCTACTGAGCAAGACTTCAATCTTGCAAGAGAAGGAAAAGTGGTTAGAGTAATAGGAAAGGTAAGAAAAGATGAGAATGTTGAGATAGATGTAGAGATAATCCAAGACATGAGTAAACTTGATATTGGTTTATATGAGCAAGTGAAGTATGTTATGAGTAAAATTCAGGGGTGATGTGAATGTTCAAGGCAAGACTATCCGAGCCAAAACTCTTCGCTAATTGCTTTGTGGCAATTAGCAACATGATAGATGAGGCTTGCTTAATTGCAAGCGAGGAAGGATTGCATCTAAGAGCTATGGATCCCGCGCATGTTGCTTTGGTTGACTTCTCAATGAAAAAAGATTTCTTTGATGAGTTCAATGTTCAAGGCGAGATAAAAATGGGCTTGGATTTATCAAGATTTTGCACGATTTTAAAGAGAGGTGGAGGCAGCGATTCTATGTTTCTTAAGCTTTCTTCAGAAAGCTCAGCTCTTGAGATTAGGTTTGAAAACTCTTCCACAAGAACCTTTAGAATGCCACTAATCGAGGTAAGCGAGGAAGAGCTTAAAGTTCCAAGCTTGGATTTTCCTGCAATGGTTGAAATCGAGCCAAAAATCCTTGAGGAAGCAATTAAGGATGCTGAGATCGTAAGCGACCATGTTGTGTTTAGCATGGATGAAGAAAACTTCTATATTGCTGCGGGAGGCGAACTTGGAGAAGCTGAAGTAAAGATAAGCAAAAACGAAGCGATAAGCTTCTCTGTTTCTCCACCCTCAGGTGAAGAGAAGGTAAAAAGCATGTTCAGTATAGAGTATCTCAAAGACATGATAAAGGCAAGCGACATTGCTTCTACTGTAAGAATCCATCTTGGGAATAACATTCCAGTAAAGCTTGAGTTTATCGCAAGTGGGGTAGAGCTTAGCTTCTTACTCGCTCCGAGGATTGAGAGCGAATAATAGAATACTTTTACAAAGCTAGGCAAATTTTATTTAACCTCTCCTATCTATTTTTTTATATGCCAATATTGGAATTCTTGATAAATCCTTTTTCAGAAGAAGCCAAAAAAATTGTTAAAAGTGTTGAGAAAATACCCCCAAAAGCTTATGAGCTAGCTTTCAGGAAAATATCCTTAGATTATAAAGATACCTTAGAATACGATGAGAGTGACCTAATATCTTTTTATCTTCTTTTTAATGCCGCCCTACTCAAGGGAAGAGCATCCTTAGAGGCAAGAACTGTTAAAAAAATAGTAGCATTAATAATAGGGGAGAGAATAAGAAAAGTAATATCTCAGTATGGCTACTCTAAGGGATATGATTACAGCTTTATTTCAAGGATTTTATCTCAGTTACTTGAAGTTAAGCTTGTGGAAGAACTCGGAATACCAGAGAAAGAGCTTAGAAAGCTCTCTAAGAGTATTACGCCTGAGGAGAAAGTAAGATTTGCTGTGAATTGGAGATACTTATTGAAAGGCAAGATTCCTCTTACAGATGCTTTTATTTATAACGGATATGCTCTTATTAATCTAAAAGAGCTTATAGCTTTGAGCATAAATTTGGTAGAAGCTAAGATAGAAAATTATTTTGCTACCGCTAAGGTCGGAGAAGATGAGAAGCTTGGACTTTTAAGTCAGGAAATTTCCAAGATTTCCAACGCGGAGTATTTAAGTAAGTACGCTTCAAAGGTAGCTCCGGCTACGAAGAGCCTTGAGATCGAGGTTAAAGGTTTAAAAGAAGAATACTTCCCACCATGCATTAAAAAAACTTTATTAGGCGTTAGCGCGGGCTCAAGGAATTATGCGATAACAGTTTTATTAACTTCCTTTCTCTCCTATGCGAGAATAGCTCCTATTGGAGCAAAGAGAAATGCCAAGATCTCTGACTATCTCAACGATATATCTGTGATAAAAAATGAAATCTTGCCAATAATT
Source organism: uncultured archaeon (assembly GCA_965613365.1). Classification (GTDB taxonomy): domain Archaea; phylum Hydrothermarchaeota; class Hydrothermarchaeia; order Hydrothermarchaeales; family CAZSVW01; genus CBFDVL01. The sequence goes on from CBFDVL010000045.1 coordinate 9,316, forward strand.
TACCAAGCTGCCGAAAATTCCTCGCCACCGCTCTTTGAAGACCAGCCAACTGAGAAGATGAATATAATATATCACCTTGGCTTTGGTCTTACCGAAGAGCCGAGGTTAGAAGATGCGGGAAAATCAAAGTGGTATTTTCCTCCTAACTGTGAGAAGATAAGAAGGGAAGCTCCCTCGCTTTGCGAGCCAGACGAATTTTGTAAGAGTATTAAAAATCCTCTGAGCTATTACACAAAAAAGCTCATGAGGGAAGGAGTAAAAGTAAAAGGAAAAATCATAGAGATTCTCTCTGGCGAAATGAGATTTCGCCAAAAAATAAGAGCTAAAATTAAGACAGAGGAAGGCAATAGGTATATTGTTATTATAAAAGGGAAACTTGCAGAAAAAATTCTTGGTAAAAAGGAAACAAGCGAGTTGTTAGGAAAAGAATTCGTATTCAAAGGAAGAAAGATGGGAAATAAAATTCTGGTGAGGGAAATAGAGTGAGTGAAAAAATAAAAAGCTGGCTCTTGGTTATAGCCTATGCTTGCCTTATATTCTACCTATCAAGTCAGCCTTACGTTTCAATTCCGCCAGAAATCGAAGAAATAGACCCTGAGAATATAATTCTGCACATCTGTGAGTATTCCATTTTAGGTTTCTTGCTTTTAAAGGCTACGGGCGAAGAAAAACTTTTTCTTTCCTTTGCTCTTGGTTCTTTTTATGGCATAACAGACGAGATTCATCAGAGTTTTGTTCCTAATAGGACTTCTTCGCCGATAGATGCGATAGCAGATAGCGTTGGGGTAATCATAGGCATTTATTTGAGGAGGAAGCTGAGTGTTCGAGGAAGCCACTCTTGAGGAAAGAAAGATATATTACAACGAGGAGTGGAATGCAAAGGAATTACCAGACTTCATAGTTGATTCTATTGAGCAAAGAGAATTTGGCTTTGATTACGATGGCTCTGGACCAAGTGATAGATATAACCAGATTTTTTCGGTGGGAGAACTCGAAAGAGTTCTGAAAAGCAGATATCCTTATGCGGTTTACTCCAGCGTAGCTTATTACAAAAAGCCAAGAAAAAGAGAAGGCTGGATTAAAGCGGAACTCGTATTTGACATAGATGCTAAAGATCTACCTGTTAAAAGCTGTGGTTGTGGAAAAGGAAAAGTTTGCGAAAAATGCTTGGAAGAGGCAAAAGAATATGTTTTTTTAATTTCAGAGGCTTTAAGAGACGACTTTGGCATAAAAAAGGAAGATATAAGGTATATATACTCGGGAAGGGGTTATCATATAAGGGTTTTTGATCCAGAGCTAATGCTCCTAAGCAGAGAGGAAAGAGGCAAGCTTGTAGATTATGTCGCTTGTAATAAAGTTCCCGAGGTTTTAAATCTAAGTTTTGGGTATCCAAAGCTTTTTAGAGAGCGATTTTTAGTCTTTCTGAAATATGCATTGCCAGAAGATTTGAAAATAAAAGGAGTTGGAAAGCAGAGAATAGAGGAAGTTTTAAAGAAAAAGAGGATAATAGCAAATGAAGTAGAAGAAGGAGATTTTTCAACCCTTAGAAAAATTTTAAAGTCAAAACTTCATGATTTTCTTTTGCATGTTGCAAATATAAATGCAGAAAGCTTAGACGCAAAAGTTACAGTAGACACTAAA
>CBFDVL010000046.1:0-10914 GCA_965613365.1 uncultured archaeon
CGACCACCGAGATCTACACCTAAGCCTTCGTCGGCAGCGTCAGATGTGTATAAGAGACAGATAAAAAAGAAATCATATCCCTACGAAGAGATATAGTTGATAGAATAGCAAGGGTTTCAGAGTTATGGGGGTTGGATGAAAGTGTAGGAATAATCTTTGGAGCGCTCCTCTTCTCCTCAAAACCTCTTGCTCTTGAAGAAATTGCAGAAATAAGTAACTATAGCGTCTCTTCAGTATGCCAGAAAATGAAACTTCTTGAAAACTTGGGATATGTTAGGCGAATAAAAAAGCGTGGTAGCAAGAAAATCTACTACGAAGTTGAGTATGACTTAGCCAATATGATAAAAAGATTTATAGAAGCTTCATTGAAAAACGAAATTATGCCCATGATTTCAACCATAGATGAATACCTAGAAAAGTATAAAAAACTATTAAATTCCACTAAGGATGAAAAAGAGAAAAGCGAGATAGAAAATGATATTAAAAAATTAATATTGCTGAGAAAAAATTATGAAAAAGCCAAGAAATATCTCCTATCCCTAAGTGAGGTGGTATTATAATGAAGAAAGCGATTTTAATTGCGCTGGTCTTTTATATAAGCTTAGCAGGTTTAGCAAGTACTCATGCCACTCCCCCAGATTTTTATATAACAAGCATTGAGCCTATAACCTTTGAGCCTGGAAAATACTATAATTTAAGCATAACTTTGAAAAATCTCGGCACAGAGTTTGCTACACAAGTGAAGGCATTTCTTGATAATGAAGATACCTCCCCAATCGACCCTATCGGTGCAACAAAGAGTTACTTAGTAAAAAAAGCTCAAGAAGCCTTTGAATCTCAGGAATACTTTGGCGCCGTTCTCCAAAATCAAGAGATAACTTTTACTTATAGCGTATATGTTGATGAAGATGCAAAAAAAGGAACTTATTATGTTCCGCTTGAAATAAAATTTCTCGACCCAGAGATGAATGAGAACTCGCAAACTCTCTATTTCGGAGTTAATATAATTCCAAAGAGCGAGCTTGTTATCTCTGGAATAAACACCTCACCAGCTAGAATTCATCCAGATGACGACTTCACCTTAAAAATAGAGATAGAAAACATTGGAAGTGGAGAGGCAAAAGCGGTAGCTTTAAATTTAAAGTTTCCAGAGGAATTCTCAGGAGAAAACTCTGCTTTTCTCGGAGCCATTCAGAAGGATTCAGCAAAGAGTGCTGAATTTGAGCTAAGGGTTTCAAAAAACGCTTTACCAAAAGCATATAACTTTACTCTTGAAATAACATTTAAAGATGATGAAGGTGCGAAAAAAATCGAGAAAGGCTTCAAAGTGTTTGTTCTGGAAAGAGGAAGCATAGATATTGAAATCGCTGGCGTAAGCACGTCTCCAGCAAAAATTTATCCAGGAAGCTACTTTACACTTTCAGTTCAGCTTGAAAACATAGGAAAGCAGGAGGCAAAGGCTATAAAGGCTGTTCTTGAGCCTGCCAAAGGTTTCATGGGCGAAAGAACATCTTTTGTTGGCTCGCTGAAAGAAGACGACTTAAGCACAGCGATATTTGAAATGCAAACAAGCAAAGAACTTTTGCCAGGCAGCTATACCATGAAGATGAAAATCTATTATACAGATGAAAGAGGGCAAGAATATGAAGAAGAAAAGGAATTCGAGCTTATATTACTGGAAAGTCCAAAGAAATCCTATAAGTTCATCGTAATCCCGTTGATTTTAATTGTAGGCATAGCTTACTACCTCAGAAGACGAAAACATGAATGAAATAATCGAGCTTAAAGGAGTTACCAAGATATATAAAATGGATAAGGTCTTAGTGCCAGCTTTACGAGGGATTAATTTAAAAATAAGAAAAGGAGAGTTCGTATCAATAATGGGTCCTTCTGGTTCAGGAAAAACTACTCTAATGAACCTCATTGGTTGCTTAGATAGACCAACCGAAGGAGAAATATATATCGCCAACAAAAATATTGCAAAGCTTGGGGATGATGAGCTTGCGAAGCTTAGAAGAGAGAAAATAGGTTTTGTTTTTCAACAATTTAACTTAATCCCAAGATTAACCGCACTAGAAAATGTCGAGCTCCCTATGTGGTTCGCTGGGTTATCGAAGAAAAAAAGAAGAGAGAGAGCAATCGAGCTTCTCAAACTTGTGGGTCTTGAAAAGAGAATACACCACAAGCCAGCGGAGCTTTCTGGAGGAGAAAGACAAAGAGTAAGCATAGCGAGGGCTTTGGCTAATAATCCAGAGATAATCCTTGCAGACGAGCCTACTGGCAACTTAGATACAAAAACTGGAAAGGAAATAATAGAGATTCTAAAGGATCTAAATAAGCAAGGTAAAACAATAGTTCTTGTAACCCATGATGAAACCTTTGCGAAGGAGGCGGAGAGAATAATAAAAATAAGAGATGGAAGGTTGCTAAATGATTGAATACATATTACTTTCACTAAGAAATCTCTCACAACAGAAAACAAGAGCTTTTTTAACACTTCTTGGGGTAATTATAGGTATAACCGCAATAGTAGCAATGATTTCAATAGGTGAAGGGATGAAGTATTCCTTGGAAAAACAGCTTAAAACACTTGGCTCTGACAAAATTCTAGTTTTCTCCACCTACACCTATGGAGCTAAAGGAAAGGAACTAACAGACGAAGATGCAAGATTGATAGAAGACGTTGTGGGCGTTGAGATTTCTTCGCCTTTAGTAAGCGTAGTGGCGCCAACGAAATTTAGAGGAGAGGAAAAACTAGCTACAATATGGGCTTTAGAACCTGCGAAATCGAGAAGAACCTTTGCTGGAGTGAGTGGCTATGAGCTTATGCAAGGCAGGTGGCTTAGAAAAGGAGACAAATACAAAATCGCAATAGGATATAAAATTCACGATGATTTTTATGATAGAAAGGTAAATCTTGGAAATACCATTGAAATAAGAGGGAAAAAATTTCAGGTGGTAGGAATATTCGAAAAAACCGGCGATGCAGATAGCGACTCTGCAATTTATGCTGACATCGACCAAATAAGAGAAATTTTTGGAATGGGCAACAGGGTAACCATGATAATCGTAAGAACAAAAGAAGGCTATGATGTTGAGGAAGTTGCAAAAAAAATAGAAAATGTGCTTGAGAAAAGTCATAAGGAAAAGGATTTTCAGGTATTTACACCAAAGCAGGTAGTAGAGCAAGTAGGCAAAGCTCTTGCGGTAGTGCAAATAGTCTTCGGAGGAATAGCGAGCGTTTCTCTTCTTGTGGGAGCAATTGGCATAGCAAATACGATGCTTATGAATGTTATAGAGAGGACGAGAGAAATAGGGATAATGAAAGCTACGGGAGCTACGAATAAAAGAATAATCAAAATCTTTCTTGCAGAAGCGGGAGCAATAGGCATGGTAGGTGGAGGCATAGGAGTAGCCTTTGGTTATATAATCTCAAAAATAATAAATAAAGCTGCCGACAAATACCTTGGAGAGGGAATTCTTGTAACTAAGGTTAGCCTGGAGTTAGCCGTCTTTGCACTGCTCTTTTCGTTGATAGTAGGCATAATCTCTGGAATTTATCCTGCAAAAAAAGCTTCTGAGCTTGACCCAGTAGTGGCATTGAGGAGTTAATATGATTGAGTATTTACGCTTTTCAATACGTAATCTTTCCTATCACAAGGCGAGAACGTTATTAACATTGCTGGGCATGATAATAGGGGTTGCTGTAATTATTGCAATGGTCTCCATAGGTAAAGGAATGGACGTCTCAATAAATGAGCAACTTGAGAAGATGGGTGGAGACAAAATCACAATCATGCCTGCTGGCATGAGATACTTTTCTTCTATGAGTGCGCCAAGAGAGTATGCAGCCTTTACTCAAAAGGAGCTAAGTGAGATAAAAAGAATCCCCGGAGTAAAGGATGCCGTGCCATATTTCATGAGAAATGCTCTTGTGGAGTATAGAAATGAAAAAAAAGAAGTTTCGGTAGCAGGAGGTACAAGGAAAGGTTACGATGTCTTTAGGGCTTTTTATACCCTAAAGGAAGGCAGACTATTTGAAGACAGCGAGAGCAATGTAGTGGTTCTTGGGTATAGAGTATGGAAAGACGAGTTTGACAACGAAATTAGAGTTGGAGATATAATAAAAATAAAGGGAAAGAAGTTTAAGGTTATTGGTTTACTTGAGGAGATAGGAAATCGTGGCGATGACACCACGATATATATGCCACTTAAAGCTGCGCAAGCTTTGTTCGACGCCGAGAACGAAATCTCCATGATTTTTGTTGTTGCTGAAAGTGAAGAAATAGTTAATAATGTTGCGAAAAAAATTGAAGATAAGCTTGAAAAACTTCGCGGAACCAAGGACTTTGAGGTCTTAACTTCTGAGAATCTTGCCAAGCAAATAGCTCAGGTTACGAACATAATAACCTTTGTTCTCGGAGGAATAGCGAGCGTTTCTTTACTGGTTGGCGGGATTATAATAATGAACACGATGCTTATGAATGTTATAGAGAGGACGAGAGAAATAGGGATAATGAAAGCTACGGGAGCTAAAAGTAGAACGATATTGCTCATTTTTCTTGTCGAAGCGATGGTAATAGGTATGGTCGGGGGAAGCATAGGAATAGGTCTTGGTTATATAATCTCAAAGATTATAGAAACCATAGGAAAATTCTACATAGGAGGGGGCTTTATCACCGTTATAAACATTAAACTTGTAGTGGGTGCAATGTGCTTTTCTATCTTCGTTGGTATTATTTCGGGTGTTTATCCCGCATACAAAGCTGCCAAGCTTGACCCAATAGAAGCACTGAGATTTGAATAGCTTCAGATATCATTAGAAATCTCGCCAACCTTCCGGTAAATGTGGCGAATAAAAATTTTTCTCTACTCAACTTTGCAACTCCTGAGGCAAGAGCCACGGCATCATAAGGCAAAGGAGTAAAGGCAAAAATGAATACCGCGATGCTGCCATATTTTTCTATAAAATTTCTTGCCCTTTCTATGTCCAGCTTTGCTATTTTTGAAGCCCCTCTTCCCAGATAATATGTAGTCGCGCCTCCAAGCGTTGAGCCAATGGCTGCAGTCAAAGCTACAAGAAACGGTGAGAATCCCAAAGAAATCATCGTAGCTAAGAAAATTTCAACGGGAATAGGAATAAGAGAGGAGCTTATGCAGGTAGCTACAAATAAGCCAACTAATCCAAAGTTTTGAAGCAAGTAGAAGAGCCAAGAAGTTAGACTCTCAAACATTTCTTTAGCATTTCAATATTTATTCTGCCAGCTTTAAGTAATTTTTTTTTCTCCTTATCATTTACATATATCTCAGCGGGAGCAAATATCTCCTTAGGAAGTTTATAAAAATCATAATTCGCTTCCTTTAATATCTCGAGAAAACTCTTGCCGTATGCTGAAGAGGTTGAGGAAGGTATTTTCTCCACAGGCAAGCTCTTGTTTGCTGAGAGATATACGCTTGAGGCATAGATTATCATGTCGTTTGTCAAGCCAAGCATTACCATGTCGTCTCCAAGGAGAGGAGCTATTGGCGCTACTCCGAATGCATATTCTATGGCATTTGTATCTCTACCAAGATACTCAAGCTTGTATAGAGCTGTCTCTACGCTTCTCGCTGCTACTTGTACTCTCCCAACTATTGAAGAAGTGCTTGCAATAAGGATGTATAGATTCTCCCTTGCAACATCGCAAGCAATTGCTATTTTTTTTATAACTTCTTCATCTGGATATTCGCTTGCCTCCATCGCTATTACCGCATGCTCCGCTTGTTCCTTCTTCTCGGCGAGAAGCCTTGCGGGACCTGAGCCAAGAGCAAAAAACTTGTCCGAGCTTATCTTCCATGCGGCTTTTTGACAAGCTAAGCAAACTTGAGGGTGGTCAACATAAACCTCAACGCTTGGTAAAGATAAGTCCTCGTATTTCTTTAATGTTATTTTAACCTCGCCTTCCCCACCCAAGCATGCGAGAGAGAAAAGCCTGCCCGCTTCTAAGCTTCCCTCAGCTTCTATACCACAATCTATAATCTTCGCTTTATTTAACTCTATGACCTTTACTTTATATTTCTCCTGAGCTTTAATCAATTCCTCTGCTATCTTTACCGCTCTTTCATTCAATATCATAAGCCATCTCGCCTCCTGCAGGTATCTCAGGTGCTTCCTTTATTTTATTTTTTCTACTCTAAGCTCCAAGTTATTTGACCGCTTTTTCCAAGTTACAAGCTCATAGCATGATGCAATAAAAATATTTTGCACTTTCCCCTCCTTTTGTGCTATTTCTTCAAGAAATAGCCTCAAGCTTTTTTCCTGCTTTCTCAACTCAACAAAAAAGAAAAGAAGGGGGAGTAATGGGGGGAGGGGAAACTCATAGGATACTAAGAAACAAGCTTAAAACATTGTAGTATCCTATGAGTTCATGTATTTATCATTTTTTATCATCGTAAAAAATATTAAAAAATATGAATCGAAAAATGAAACTTTAGAATGAAATATGAGAGATATGAAAGGCAAACAAAGCTTTCCTTCTGGGGAAAAAAGGAGCAAAAAAGATTAGAAAAGGCAAAGGTTCTTGTTGCAGGTATTGGTGGGTTGGGATGCTATGTCTCATTGGCCTTGGTTTCTGCTGGCGTGGGCTATCTAAGGCTTGTGGATTATGATGTAGTTGAGCTTAGTAATCTAAACAGGCAAATACTCTTTCGAGAAAGCGACTTGGGTAAAAGCAAGGTTAAGGTTGCAGTCAATGCATTAAACCTCTATAATTCTGAAGTTGAAATAAAGGGCATAGAAGAGAAAATTACCGAGAAAAATGTTCTGGAATTAACTCAAGGTATGGATGTTGTAATAGACTGCTTGGACAACTTCGAAAGTAGATATCTTCTGAATAAAGCTTGTATAGACCAAGAGATTCCCTTAGTTCATGGAGCATTATATGGCTTTGAAGGACGGGTAGCCTTTTTTATACCTAAGAAAACTCCGTGTCTGAGATGTATATATCCTCATGAACCGAGAGTATCTAAAGAACCCTCTCCAGCATTGTCTACGACTTGTGGAGTAATTGCAAGCATCCAAGCAAATGAAGCCATTAAATACCTTACAAAAATAGGAAAAGTACTCATAAATAAACTATTAATATACGATGGAGAGACGTTGGGATTTAAATTTATTGATATTAAAAAGAGAAAAAAGTGCAAAGAATGCGGTAAACGACTTTTTTCTCAATCTTAGTTTCAAAAAAACAAAACTTTTAATAAGACTTAAAATACAACCTAACATATCATGAGTAGAGAAACTCAAAGCCTATTCAAAGCTATGTTTGCTCTTGAAGATATAAGAGAAATTTTAAGAAAGACCGCTCCAACGCACGAACTTGGAGAGAAAGAAATAAAAAAGGGAAAAAAAGCTATCAAAAAGGTTAAAGAAGCTATAGAAGTTCTGGAGGAATGGATTAATGCTGGGAAACCTACCTCTGAGAGATAGAGAAGAAGACTACATAAACATACAACCGATTCAGAGAGGTGGAGTGCTAACACCTGAAGCAAGAAAAGCCTTAATAGTTTATGGAGATGGTTATTCTGTCTGCGATTATTGTTTAAAGCCCTTTCGCTTAGATTATATAAAAAAACCCGATATTCAGAGCTTTGTCAGAGAGCTTGCAGAGTTTTTGAACATGGAAGAAGCGAGAATAGTAAGAGGTGCTAGAAATGGTTTTCAGGTGGTGATGAATTCAATTCTTAAGAAAGGCGACATTGTTCTGGTTTCTTCCCTTGCTCATTACTCGCTATGCTTGGCAGTAGAAGCTTCTGGAGGTGTATGGAAGGAAATACCTGTAAATAAAAATAACATTCTAACTCCCGATGCGGTGGCTGAGAAAATAGAAGAATGTAAACCCAAGCCAAAGCTTGTTGCTGTTCATCATGTTGATTATCAGTTTGGAAATCTTCATCCTATCGAAGAAATAGCAAAGGTATGTCATGATTATGACATTCCTATTCTTTTAAATGGTGCCTATACCGTTGGTATTATGCCGGTAGACGGAAAGAAGCTTGGGGTTGATTTTATCGTAGGCTCTGGTCACAAATCAATGGCTGCTCCTTCTCCTGTTGGAGTCCTAGCTACAACCCAAGAGTATGCCAAGCTTTTATTCAGAAGCTCGCAACGAAAAGGAGACCTAACTGGAAGAACCTTTGGTATAAAAGAGGTAGAGCTTCTTGGCTGCACGGTCATGGGAGCTCCTCTAATATGCTTGATGGCTTCCTTTCCGAGTGTAAAGGAAAGAGTAAAACATTGGGATGAGGAACTCAAAAAAATTAATTTTTTCGTAAAGGAGTTTTTGAAAATAAAAGGTAACAAAGTGCTAAGCGAGCTTCCCAGAAAACATACTTTAACAAAGGTAGATACCTCGGAAACCTTTGGAAAGGTTGCTGAAAAACATAAACGCAGAGGATATTTCTTTACCGACGAACTTAAAAAAAGAAAGATAGTTGGGCTATTTCCCGGTTCAACAAGGTCATGGAAGCTCAATACCTATGGTTTAACATGGAAGCAAGTCGAATATCTGGTAAATGCTCTTAAAGAAATTGCTAAAAAGTATAATATTCCAATAAGATAAGCTTTATAAGGAACAATGTGAATAATTATATGTCGAGAAAAAAAATGGCACGAATAATTACAGTAGCATCAGGGAAAGGAGGAACGGGGAAGACTACAATTTCTGCTAATCTCGGTGTTGCTCTTGCACAATTTGGTAGAGATGTGATAATTTTAGATGCTGACATAGAAATGGCTAATCTTGAGTTAATCTTGGGGATGGAGGGTAGAGAGCTAACTTTGCATGAAGTTCTTAGTGGCAAGTGTGATATACATGATGTTATATATCAGGGCCCTAGTGGTGTAAAAGTAGTTCCTGCGGGAATAAAACTTGAGACTTTAAAAGATGCAGACCCCGAAAGGCTTACTCAGGCTTTGTCCGAGCTTCTAACTCTAACAGAAATTCTACTCATAGATGCTCCTGCAGGTTTGGGGAAAGATGCCTTAGCTGCTATTTCTGCCGCTGAGGAGATAATCCTTGTAGTTAATCCTGATGTGTCATCGCTCTCAGACGCGCTAAAGACTAAGGTAGTAGCTCAAAAGTTAGGTTGTAAAATTTTAGGGGCTATAGTTAATAGAGTAGAGAATACTCAGGCCGAGATAACCGCTGAAGAAATCTCAGCAATTTTGGAAATCCCTGTAATAGCAGTAATTCCCGAAGATAGAAATATAAAAATCGCAAGTATATATGGTGACCCCTTAGTTTTGAAATTTCCGAACTCCCCAGCATCTATAGCCATTAAAAGGCTTGCTTCCACGATTTTGGGGGAAAGAATTGTAGAGCCTGCAGAAAGGGCAAGTATTCTCAAAAAGCTTGTAAAAGGGTTACTGAGGAGGAAGTAAAATTGCCGAGTATAGTGTATGTCCTCCTTATTATAAGCTTTGCTTTGAATATATTGTTAGGAATCCTTGTAATCCTCCTCAGAGATGAAGTCAAGGAATACCAAGCAACCGCCCTAAGCAACGAAGAGATAGAACTACTTAAAAGGAGGCTTGAAAAAATAAAAAGATAGTTTTTTATATTCTTCTTCCAAGCTTTACGGTGGTGTATTCCAGTTTGTTATCTCTGATATAACCTACTTTAATAATATCTCCTGGCTCATGCGAAGATATTAACTTACGTAGCTGCTTCATTGATTTTATTTCTATATCATCTATGCTAACTATTATATCTCCTCCTATGGTTAATAGCTCGTTTTTAAATATTATTTGCTCGCTTCCTCCTCTTAAACCAGCTTTTTCTGCAGGACCTCCCGGCACTACATAGGATACCACTACTCCCTCACTTACCGGCAAGCCGAGATATTCTGCAAGCTCTGGAGTTAGAGTATAACCATATATTCCTAACCAAGCATAAGCCTTTATTTCCCCCTTTGATATTATCTCCTCTGTTATTTTTTTAACTTTATTTATTGGTATAGCAAATCCTATGCCTATTGAACCACCTGAAGTTGTATAAATTGCCGTGTTCATTCCTATGACTTCGCCTTTTGAATTAACCAGAGGTCCTCCAGAGTTTCCTGGATTTATTGATGCATCTGTCTGAATTAGGTTCTCCATTATCCCTTCTTCGCTCTTTATTGTTCTGTTTAAAGCGCTTATTACTCCAACGGTAACCGTTCTATCTAAACCAAAAGGATTTCCGATTGCTATGGCAAGCATGCCTACTTGAAGTTTGTCAGAATCGCCAAGCTCTACCACCGGCAAATCGTGCGGTGGGTCTATTTTCAATACCGCTACGTCATTTTGAGGGTCTGCTCCAACAAGGCTCGCATCAAGCTCCTCTCCATCTGCAAGCTTTACTTTTATGAACTCTGCCCCTGCTATCACATGATTATTAGTTACTATATAACCATCCTTACTTATTATAAAGCCCGAGCCTATACCTTGCTGAGGAACTATCTCCATGAAAAAGTTCCATTTTAGAGCTGTAGAGGTGATATGCACTACGCAGGGTGAAACTTTTTTATAAACGTTCATTATAAGCATTTCTTCAGTTACAGAGGCATTTTCTGGAATAATGATATTAATATCTCTATTCTCAAGTTCTTTAAACTTCTTCTCCCATTTCTGCTCTACCTCACTAAAATATAAGAAAGCGCCAGCTAATACGACCCCCGAACTAAGTAAAGAAACCAACAAATAATAAACCAATGAACTTTTGCTCGACATTATTCTCTTCCTTCCTTTTTTCTTTACATAGAAGAAAGAAAAGAAAGACCGAAAATAAAAATTTTATGCAAAAGTTCTATAGAGATGAAGAGTTGCTATGAATCTGTCTCTTATACACATCTCCGCGCCCACGAGACTAGGCATGATCTCGTATGCCGTCTTCT
>CBFDVL010000047.1:0-10523 GCA_965613365.1 uncultured archaeon
CCCGAACTACCGATGATAATGATGAGGCCAATGCCTCTGAAGGTAGAAGCTCCGTCCGTAAGGGCGGAGTAGTTCACATGCTCTTTATAATTTTTCTCACCGGCAAGTGCAATCTTAACTGCAAATATTGTGGAGGCTCTTTGCCAGAGGAGGTGATGGCACCAGAAATAACCTATGACCTTGAGCTTTTAAAAGAATTTATAAGCAAGGATAGTAAGCCAAGCATCGCTTTTTATGGTGGCGAGCCTCTTTTAAGAATCGAATTGATGAAAAGGATAATGGATGAGATAGAAGCAAGATACATAATTCAGACAAACGGCTTATTTTTGGACAAAGTTCCTGAAGAGTACATAAATAAATTCTCTTCAATTCTGGTTTCAATAGATGGAAGAAAAGAAATAAATGACTTTTATAGGGGAGAAACCTATGATAGGGTTATAAAAAATGTTAAAAAGATTAAAAGGTTCTATAAAGGTGAGATAATAGCAAGAATGGTCGCAAGCGAAAAAACAGATATTTTTAAGGATGTTGTTCATTTGCTCAATTTGAATTTATTTGACTATGTGCACTGGCAGATTAATGCGGTGTGGAGTCCAGAAGGCTTGTGGAGAGATTTCAAAGCATGGGTGCAGAGATATAACAAAAGAATAACAAAACTCGTAGATTTTTGGTTTAAAAGCATGAAAAAAGGCAAAGTTCTTGGAATAGTTCCTTTCCTCGGAGTAATGAAGGCTTTGTTATCAGAGCCTAATACTTCCCCTCCTTGCGGAGCTGGAATTAACTCCTTTGCAATAGCTACCGATGGAAGAGTGCTCGCTTGTCCTATATGCTCTGAGTTTAAATGGAATGTTCTTGGCAACTTGAACTCTGACCCAAGAGCTCTTATTGGAAAAATAGAGATACTTGAGCCATGTAAAAGTTGCGAGCTTGCAAAAATCTGTGGAGGAAGATGCCTATTTTTTAACAGAGAGCGCCTTTGGGGAGAGGAAGGATTCAGACTTGTCTGCTCAACTGCAAGGCATTTGATAAAAGAAATAGAAAGAATCGAGCCTAAAGTTGAAAAATTGATAGAAAAAGGAACAATAAACAAGGAAGAACTCCTTTATCCAAGGTATAACAATACTACGGAAATAATACCATAAAAGTTTAAATCGGTGGCTGCTTTAGTTCCCGACCTTGACCATCCTCGAGGTTATTTAAGTAGAGGAAACTGGGCTATAGTCTCTATTGCAATAAGAAAAACTACTCGCCATAGAGGATGGACTCATAGCTTGCTTGGAGCGTTCATATTCACAGTAATCTCGCTAATCATTTTTTGGTACTTCAAGGCAAAATTGCTGTATGCGTTTCCATTTCTTCTGGGCTACATTTCACACCTCATAAGATAGCCTTAATCCAACGGGAGTAAACTGGCTGTGGCCATGGAATCCGGAGAAAATCGGTATAGCTTCGATAAGAACGGGGTCTGAGGAGGAGATGCTATTTCATAACGTTCTTCTCTTTTCAGAAGCTGGTATTATTGTATTTAATACGTTATATCAGGGAGTACTCTTTTCAAATGAGGTTGTTAACTCATTCGCCGCTCTTGCAGTAAGCCTTGCAACTTTTAATGGCTCGGGTATTGAGCCTTGAAGAGTGAATTTGTTTAGCAGGGCAATAGTTTCTCTCTTGCTAAGCCCAAGAAATCTGACAAAAATCTCTTTGCCGGTATGAAGCTTTATAGAAACCCTTGAGCCAAGCTTTTTATACATGTTAAGTCTTACTTCGTAATCCTCGAATTCTCTGAGATATTTTTCCAAGCCATGAGATTCTTCATAGGTTACGCAGACTAGAGGAAGCTTGGTTTCCTCGTATATTTTATCAAGCTCTATTATGTTGAATAAGCTTATAACACACCCATTGAGCATTATGGCGTTTATATCCGTTCTATCAAGTTTTTTAAAAATTTTCAACACACCCTCTGTTGCGTCTAGTCCGCCGAGAGTTATTGTTGAGAGAGCAATGCCATCTATTATTAAATCTCCCCTCATCACCACTCCAGCGAGGGTAGCATGCCTACATTTCTTTCTAAAGCTCTCAGCAATTCCGAGAACTCTTATACCTTTTTTGTTTAAATGCAGCATTATCCAAACCTCGCAAGATATTCCTCCTCAATGAAGTGGAGCTCTCCGGGGATTATTAAAGTGTGCGGTGGCTCGCCAAAATCTTGATTTAAAAGCTCCTCAACCCTTCCAAAGCGCATGCTCAAAGAATCGCTTCCAACTCTTGCAAGCACCACAATTTTAGTATCTTCGGTAAAAACATTTTCTCTTCTTTTCTTTTCAATTTCAAGTAGAAGCTTCATTCCTTGGTTTGCGGTCATCAGTTTGTTCTCCTTTATATCAAGGAAAACGAGCGTATGCAGACCTCTTGCCTTATTTTCCTTTATCACATCATAGGGAGTAGTAGGAAAGAAGTTCTTCTCGGGGAAAACCAAGCTCGTGCTTCTTCCAAACTTGTAGTTTTGCAGCCCCGAAATTGAGGGAGCTGCAGAGATTATAGAAGCATTATGCACAATTTTTGTTTCTATTCCAAGTTTTTTTGCCTCTATTCTGAGATAAACATGTGTGGTAGAGATTAATGGATCGCCCGCGACAAGAAGAGCTACCTTCTTATTCTTAGCTTTTTCCAATATTTTTACGCCTTCTTCTTCAACTTCCTTCCTGCTTAAAACTATGATTTCTTTACCAATTATCTTCTCAAGATTTTTAAGGTTAAGCTCGGGCATCTTACTTGTGTAAAACTCAGCAAAAACCAAGTCGCTACTCTTAGCTTCCTCTATTCCTCTCAGCGTAATATCCCTCTCGCTGTTTAGACCCAAGCCTATGAATACGAGCATCGATTTTCCTGTTTCTATTTCTTCTATTCCAAGTGCATTTTCTATCTCATCTAATTTTACCTTATGTTTAGCTATTCCTTTCATCCCTTGCAAGCCCATCAATTTTTTATTTCTCTCCCATAATATTTAAAATCAACATGCTCGGAGTTAAGGTAAAAGCGAGGGAAGCTGAGAAGGTAAAAAAAGAGCTTAAAAAACTCGGCGTGCTCGACATAGAGAAAAAAGTGAAGCGTAGCAAGGACTACATTATTTTCCCGATAACCAAGAAGATTCAAGGTTATAGCATAGTAGAAGAAGAGTTTGAGACCAAGAAAATTAAAAAGTTTGAAGATTATTTGAGGGAATTTCTAACCCCCGAGGAAACAAAGCATGTTAGGCATTCTTTCGATATTATAGGCGACATAGCGATAATTGAAGTTCCCCCAGAGCTTAAGAAGAGAGAAAAGGAGATAGCAGAAGCTCTGGCGAAGGCTCATAAGAACATTAAAGCAGTTTATAAGAAATCAAGCGAGGTCAAAGGAGATGAAAGGATAAGAGAGCTAAAATATCTCTATGGCGAAAGAAAAACTACTACTATTCATAAAGAACATGGTATAAGGTTAAAGCTCGACATAACCAAGGTTTACTTTTCTCCGAGGCTAAGCTACGAGCGTAAGAGGATCCTCGAGCAAACCAAAGATGGCGAGGTTATAGTAGACCTCTTCGCGGGAGTAGGTCCTTTTTCAATATTGCTTGCGAAGTATAGAAAAGTTAAGGTTTACGCAATAGACATTAATCCTTATGCAATAAAATATCTTCGCGAGAACATAAAAATAAACAAGCTCAAAGGCGAGGTTATCCCTCTACTTGGAGATTGTAGAGAAGTTGCTCCAAGAAACATAGCTACGCGAGTGATAATGAATCTCCCAAAAAGCTCGGATAGATTTTTGCCATTGGCCTTTGACGTAGTCAAAAAAGGAATAATTCATTTTTACACGATTTCACCCGAAGAAAATCTTTACGAAGGTAAGGTAAGGCTAATCAAGGAAATAGCAAAAGCCAAAGGGAAAAAAATAGAGATAATAAACAAAAGAATAGTAAGACCATACTCTCCGAGAAACTATCACGTTGTAATAGATGTTAATTGCTCAAGGTGAGCAATTAACAAGAAAGAGGTGGTTGAGATAAAGCTATTTGAGCTCGGCGAAAGAAAAATAATTGAGTTATTCCTCAGCAACTTAGAAAAGTGCAAAGGTTTAGTTGGGCTAAGTGATGATGCCTTTGCAATAGAGTTTGAAGGCAATTGCTTGGTAGGTTCAATCGATATGATTTCTCAATCTCGGCATATTCCAAGAGAGATGACTCCAGAGCAAATAGGTAGCTATGCAATAAACGCCAGCTTAAGCGATATCGCAAGCATGGGTGCTAAGCCCCTGGGTTTGTTGATTTCTTTGGGGTTACCCAAAGAGCTGGATGAGAGTTTTCTTAAAAAACTCTCAAAAGGCATTTCAAAAGCTTGCAGGGAGCATAACACATGCATTCTCGGAGGAGATACCAAAGACCACAAGGAGATAGTGGTTACCGCATGTGCATTGGGCATTGTAGAGAAAGAAAATCTCTTAACCAGAAGCAACGCAAGAGAAGGAGATTTAATATGCGTAACTGGAAAAATAGGCTCTGCTCCCGCTGGCTTTTATTGTTTAAATTTTGGAATTAATATTTCAAAATTTATAAAGCATGCGCTTGAACCGAGGGCAAGGGTTAAAGAAGGTATCTTGCTAAGCAAGTATGCAAACGCATGCATGGATATCTCAGACGGCTTAGCTTATTCCTTGCATGAAATAGCTGAGAGAAGTAAAAAAGGCTTCGTCATTTACAAAGAGAAAATACCGGTAGATAAAGAGATTTATAAAGTAGCAGAGCTTGTAGATATTAATCCAGAGGAGATGATATTATACAGAGGTGGGGATTACGAGCTTCTTTTTACCATTTCAGAGGATAATATTAAAAAAATTAAAGGAAAAATAGATATAACGCCCATAGGAAGGATAACCGCTAACGAAAAAGAAAGAAAGATGATAACAGAAAAAGGAGAAGAAATTTTGGATTCAAGAAGCGATGAAGCTTTTAAAACTAAATAACTCCCAAATAATGCCCCACCACAAGACCAATAACCCCCAAAATTCCGAATATTGCGGTTATGGCAATAGTCCACAATTTTATTGGTATAGGGTCTGAGGCAAATAGAGTATAGTTAACAATGAATAAGAGAGCAAGACCTATTATTGTGTTGTATATTAGCTTTTTCATTATTATGTAAAATAAGTAAATTATGCCTAATACTATCAAAATAGAAATTATCGCATCCATTGGAGACATTACAAAGATCGGTTTCATGGCTTCATGTTCTACCTCATACTTATTTAAACCTTATCCCGATAGACCGATAGACAAAAAATATTTATATCATTACATCAAGGCTATTCAAAGGAAAACCGTTATATAGCGGTTATCTACGAGATTGGCATATGATAAAGGCAATATTCTATATTGAGGCTCAGGGGAATAATCGAGAGGTCGTAATAAAATCCTTAGAAAACTTAGTGGAGAAGCTCAAGGAAGAGAAGGGAGTTATTATAGAAAAGGAGTTTTTTGATAGGGTTATAGAAAACGAGGGGTTATATTCCTCCGTGGTAGAGCTTACCTTGAGTTTCGTTGACCTTGTTACATATCTTAAAACTGCTATAAAGTACGGTCCATCAGCAATAGAAATTTTGGAACCAGAAAAAATCGAAATTTCAGCAAAGGACTTTCTTTTGTCCATAGGTGAGATAATAGCAATTTCGAGAAAGTTTTTCTCAAAATATAGAATAACATTTACCTATCCAAGAAAACAAGAGGAGATAAGCATAGGGCTTGAGGAAGAAGAAATTGAAGATCTGTTAGATGAGGGAGCAATAAGAGCAAAGGTTATAGTTGAGTCGAGAGGGCTATCAAAGGAAGATTTTCTTAACATTTTCTCAGACTATGCATTGATAAATAAAGTAAAAACAAAGGATGGGTTAATAGGAGTAGATGCAATAATTGAAGAGCCAAATGCTCTACTCGAGATAGCTGTTAGATTTACTCCCGTGCTGATAGAAATTTTGGAGCCCGAAGAAATTAAGCTGACAACATTGGATTTACAAGATATGGGCGTCGACCTCGCGGGGATATTCTTTGAAGCTTCTCAGAGGATAGCTCTTAGTAGTTAGCTCATTAGCTTATCTCTAAATTCTATATGTGCTAAAGCTGTTTCCTTTCTTGTATTTCCTGCGAAAATTGCGATTTTTTGTCCTTTGCACCATTTGTCTTTTAGGCTTTTTCGCGCGTTCCAGTCCCAGTATTTATATTTTCCCTTTTCTTCGATGTACATTTTGTCCTCCGGGTATAGTAGCTCGCTCACTATTTCGCCTATACCTTCTGGAGCCTTGTGACCTCCGAGGATAATAATGAACTTCTCATCTTTATACTGGTCGAAGTTCTCTGCGGTAGCATGCACAACGGTGAAGCCCTCACTTTCGAGGAAATCCACAAGACTACCAGCCAAGCTCCAGTCTATCGAGTTTGCGAGTATTACAGCTCTTCCGCCACCTATTTTTCCACCGGTTGTGTCTTCTATCTCAACGCTCAAAGCTTTGAAGGTGTAGTCTGCGTTGCTCGCAAGAATGATATCATCTCTCTTGCCGTCTAAATCTAAATCAACAGCTACGATGGCATTGGCTCCAGTTTCATTGTATTTTTCATACTCTTCATCGCCAATTTTTATTTTTTGAGCAACGCCATTTGCGTTATAGAAGTAGGTATTCTCATCGCTTGCGGTTACGACGTCGTCGAGTATTCCATCGCCATCGAAATCTAGCTTTGCAAAGGTATTTCTGCAAGAAATACTCCATATCTGATTTCCATCGTCGATTGCATAGAGGTTGTAGATCTTAACCAAAGTTTCGTCTTCTTTTCCATCCGTATCTTGGTCATAGGGCAATATCTTTATCTCTCCTCCTTCGTAGTATTTCTGCATGCTCCATTTTTCATTGCCGTTCTCATCAAAGGCGGTTACATTGCCATCGACATCGCCATAGGCTACGCTTCCCTGCTCATCAACTATGCCCAAGCCGGCTATGTTGTCTTCGGCGAGCTTTGACCATTTTCTCTCGCCATTGAAATCGAAAGCGATTAGGCTCGTTGCAACACCTATGTAGATATTTTTTGACACCGCAACATACTTCACGCTCCCGCTCACCTCATAGTCCCAGAGAAGATTTCCATCGTCGTCTATAACATATAGCTTATTCCAGCCTCCGACGATTACCTCATCAGCTTTATCCTCATCTACGTTTGCAGCAGTAATGGAATAGGCATCTCCGGGAATTGAGAAATTCCATAGAAGATTTTGCTCCTGGTCATATGCATAAACCTCGTCCCCCGCTACTACAACCTCATCTCTGTAGCCATCTCCATTTAAGTCGGCATTTGCGATGTCGTTCAAGCTCGTTATCGCTATGCTCCATTTTACTCCATCATTGGATAATGCATACAGCCTATACTCTGTTGCAAAATAGGCTCCTTCCGGCATGCCATCTTTATCGAAATCAACCGCAACCCCGGCTATAACGTCTCCGCTCATTCCGGCCTGCCATTTCTCTTCCACACTATCTGCATAAACTAAGGAAAGGCCGAGTAACAATATTACCACGATTGATATTTTCTTCACTGCTCCCACCTTATTAAGGGTTAGCCCCGCTACTTATAAATAGTTTTTTATAGGAGGATATATAAAAAACTGCTCATAATGAAAAAGAAGATAGTAATTTTTGGAGAGGTTCATAATGTTGGCTACAGACCCCTTCTCTTAGGGATAGCTGAGAGTTTGGAAATAGAGCGTTTTTTTGCAGATAACATAAAAATCGATGGCAAAGATGCTGTTTATGTTCTTGTAGATTCTTCTGATGAGAAGGTTGAAGAGTTTATAAAAATGGTGAGGTCAAAACAACCAGATAATGCTAAGGTTGAGGAGGTAACAATAGAAGACTACTCAGGTAGCGTCATGAAAATTGATAATTACTATCGCTATCTCACCTCAGCGCAACTTGGAAAAATCGCAACCTATGGTAGATGGATGGTAGAAAAGCAAATTGAGATGCTGAACAAGCAAGATTTAACCATAGCTGAAATCAAGGCGACAAGAGATGAGTTAAAAGAGGAAATAAGAGGAGTCTCATCAAGACTTGACAAAACAAACACTTTGCTCGAAGACAGATTCAGAAACTTGGAAGAGGAGATAGAGAAAATTAAAAAAGCATTAATAAAGGCAGGAATAGAGGTTTAGAAGTGAGAAATTATGGGGCTTAAAATCATAATAACCGGAGAAAAAACTCACGATGTAGGTTATAGATATTTTTTGATGGAATCTGCTTTAGCCCATGGCATAGAAAGATTTTCTGCCAGAAATTTAAGAGAGGAAGCGGAGGTCGTTCAAGTTTTGGTAGAGGGAGATAAGGAAGCGCTCGAGCAGTTTTATGATTTCGTTAAGACAGCTTACCCAGAGGAAGCAAAGGTAAAGAAGATAACGGTAGAGGAATACAAAGGCTACATACCAAAAATAGAGTCGTTTGCCTTGGTTTTCAACGTGGGGCAATCGAGAAAGTTTATAAAAATAGGAAGAAGCGTAGATGGCAAGTTAGATAAAATAGACGGCAAGCTGGACAGAATAGACAACAGATTGGAAAGCATGGACGGCAAGCTGGATAAAACCAACAAGTTGCTTGAGGCGAGATTTTCCAACCTTGAAAAGGAGATAGAGAGAATTAAAAAAGCCCTCATAAAGGCTGGGATAGAGGTTTAGGAATTCGAAAGGTTTATATATCTTCTTTTTATTATTTCTCTTGTAAGGCAGTTGAGCCTGCCGAAAGATATATATACCTTCCTCTTCCAATTTCCATAACGGAAATTGGAAAAAGGAGGTATTTCAATCCGAAGGATTGAAAAAAAGGAGGTAGAAAAAATATGGTGAATGTAAGAAAAATAAGTGCCATAGCAGCTGGGGCTTTGTTTGTGGGAGCTACATTGGGAATGGCAGCTGCGGTAACGGTTCCAAGTGACTTTAGCAAAGACATGCTCGCAAAGAACGGCGAAGAGCAAGCTCAGCTCGTAGTAGGAGCAAACGCCCCGGGAAAAGATGCAGACACAGAGAGCGCTAATGTTATAAAGGATGCGGTGGCAGATAAGCTTGCAGTGACTGGTGCGGGTGGAGACGTCGAAATCGAATATCCAGTAGACGACCTAGATGATGATGATACAACAGCAGGAAACGACGATGGGTTTACTGGAGTATATACTGGGAATGCTAATGCACCTTCTGCCAATGTAAATGCAGACGAATTTAAGATGAACAGCACAGTGGACACAGCATTTATCAAGATAAACTGCAGCCTAAAGTATGATGCAAATGGAGATGGAGATGTAAAGGATTCAGATGACTATGTATTATACAATGGTGTCTATGTTGTTGATGCAACTTCATACACAATAAGAATGGCTTACTGGGTACCTGAGGATAGCACATACAGTGACGGCGATGGTACAGTAGAGAAAGGCGAAATAGTGAAGATAAAAGGTAAGAGCTATGTTATAACTGATCCACCATCTGACAACCAGAACTTTGAAGTAGCACCGGCAATAAAGAAGAAGTTACAATCTACAGCACTTGATCCAGATAACGCAATAGTATTCGAGGGAACGCTCAAAGGATTGGTATATAACGATAGCGGTACCTACTATCTAAAACTCTATGATGGAAACTCTTTGTTAGAAAGCATTCAACTTAATGCCAATCAAGGTTCATTTGCTGATATTTCAGATGATCTAACAAGCGACCAGTATAAAGCATATAAGATGTTCTATAAGAATACCACAACTGCAGGAGAGTTCCTTATTACAATGGGTAAGAAAGGAGAGGCAGTTAAGGTTTCTGATGGTCAAGAAGATGTCTTTGGCTATGCAGCAGTAAAGGTAGACAACGGCGATTATCCAGGAAACGATGAAATAATGTTCCTATCAGACCCAATGGATCTATCAACAGGAGAAACATATGACATAGAAGGTACATACTTCCAGATAGACTTTGATACAGCCAAGCAAGTAGATATTCAGAGAAAGAAAACAACAACAGTTGCAAGCGGTTCCAAGATAAAATCTACTACAGACCCAGGTAATAAGTTCCTCGATAGTACCAAGGTTTCAAAGATATGGGTTACTGCAACTGGCGGCGAAACCAAGACACCAGAGCTTGAAATAGTGGATGAAGAGAGTGCAGACAAAGACAACTATAACCTCGTGCTGATAGGCGGTCCAGTAGCAAATACGCTAACCGCAGACCTCGTAACAGCTGGCAAATCAACGGTAGACTGGTACACCAGCGAAGGCGATATCGAAGTAATTGCAGACGCCTTTACAGATGGCAAATATGCAATAATCGTAGCTGGTAAGGATAGAGATGCCACAAGAGCGGCTGCAGATGCATTAGCAGCAGCTCTCTAAATTTTTCTTTTCTTTTTTATGCACCGTTTAATTTCTATATATTCTGTCTCTTATACACATCTGACGCTGCCGACGAAGGCTTAGGTGT
>CBFDVL010000048.1:0-10504 GCA_965613365.1 uncultured archaeon
GAGAAGAAGTTGGCAGAGCTAGCCAAAGGTCTGAAATACCGCAAAGTATGTATCGAGGTTCGGGGAAAAAGGAAAAATGAAGGAATATCTCGCCTCTGAATTCGTGGCTGAAATCCCGAAGCTTGGAAAGGTCAAGCTTGTGGTCTCGAAGAAGGAGAAGGAGAATGAAAATAAAAAATGAAAAACCGAACTTTTTCTTTTACATGAGCACGGACCTCTGCCTTACTCTAGAGGAGGTGCTCGAGATAGAGAATAGATGGAGCATCGAGCTCGCGCACCGCGAAGCAAATCAAAAGTTCGGCTTCAGGGATTATCAAATACGCGATAAGAGAGCGATAAAGCTTATGCAGCTTTCTTTTCTGGCATGGACAATAATTCATAATTCATAATTCATAGCAAATGCAACTGCAAGGATTTCAAGACCGTAATTAAGGAGATGAAGCTCTCTGAAATCCTCGATGAGGCAAGGTTACTCTATTTCGTGGAAATTGGAGATGATCATCGATTCGAGAGATCTTTAAATTTAATACCTCTAGTTCTAGGGAAGAACTCGTCGAGAGGCTTGCCGACCTGTTTTGGAATTGAGGATTTTTAGTTTACCTTCGGGAGAGCATATATCTTGCCTGATTTTCTGAGCGGCGAAAATATAATATAAAGCTGAGATAATATCGCACACCGCAAGGAAAAACTAATTGAAACATCAGATTTTTATGGTATTAAGTAGAAAACTTGTCAAGTAGAGACTTTTAAATATTTGCTCAAACAACCTAAGTTAACATGAAACTCGGAGCAATGAACAATCCTGAGCGGGATATTCTGAAAGAAATAAAAACCTTTGGAGAGTTTGGATTTGATTTTGTGGAGATAACCGTAGAAGGTCCAAGGGCTTATCCCGAGATTCTTTTGAACATTGAGAAGGAAATCAAAGAGATTTTAGATAGCTATAACATGTTTGTTATTGTTCATGTACCATGGTTTTTTGAAATTGCTCATCCTTATGATAATGTAAGGAAAGCCTATTTCGAAGAAATGCTTAAAATCATTGAGATAGCCCAAATTTTCAACTCAGAAATCATAGGGGTGCATTTAAACAAGATAAAGGGAAGATTTGAAAATAAGCTAAAAAGAAACATTTCCGCATTAAAAGAGCTTGAAAAAGCTTGCGAAGATAATGGAATATTGCTCTGCATTGAAAATCTTGATATTCATAGCTTTGATGTAGATGATTACCATGAAATCTTTAATGAAATTAACGCCGGCTTTATACTTGACATAGGGCATGCTAATGTTGGAAGTAAAAAAGGAGAGGAGATTTTCAGATTTATCCGTGAATTCAAAGACAGACTAAAGCATGTGCATGCTCATGATAACTTTGGAAGGGAAGATTTACATTTACCGATAGGTGCTGGCAACATAGACTGGGAAAAAGTGATAAAAGAGCTTAGAAAATTTTACGATAATACGGTTACGCTTGAAATTCACTCGCGAGATATAGAATATCTAAAAATAAGTAGAGAGAAGTTTTTAGAGCTTTTAAGGTAACTCTGTAAGGCTTCTGTTTACTCGAATCTTACTTCTATGCTCGGGTCTTTTTCCTTTATCAGTCTCTCGAATTCCTTGGGGTCGGCTTTCAACTCTGGAAGAGAATTATAATGCATTGGAAATGCTATCTTTGGTTTCATTGTTATCGCTGCTTCCGCAGCCTCTCTTACATTCATTGTGTATGTTCCACCTATTGGTAATAGAGCAACATCTACCTTTTCTCTAAGCTCCTTCATCTCTGGTATAAAATCGGTATCGCCAGCATGGTATATTCTTATGCCATTGATTGTTAAAATATAGCCCACGCCAAGATTCTTTGGATGGTAGGGCTTATCGATGTTATAAGCGTGCGTTGCTTCTATCTCTACCCCCTTAACCTCCATCTTATCTCCTGGCAAAACCGTTCTCACATATCCGCTAAGCTTCTCCGCCCCTTTCTCTGGAGCTATAGTTATAGTCTCCTCTTTTTTAACAAGCTCTATCTTGCTTTTGTTCAGGTGGTCAAAGTGGTCGTGGGTTATTAGCACTATATCTGCTTTTTCATCGTATTCACCAGCATAGGGGTCAATGTAAACCACAAGCTTGCTTTTAATCTTAAAACTCGCATGTCCTAACCAAGAAACCTCAACATTATTCACCTGCATGAAAATATTTTTATTTTTTTCTTGCAAAAATATTTTTCTTAATGCATTTACATCTCTTCACTCCAGTAAAAGATGGCGATTTAGAAAAGCTTAAACCCAACGACGTTGTTTATATAACTGGTAGCATAGTTACAGCAAGAGATAAGGCTCATAAGCGTATGCTGAGCGAAAAACCTCCTTGCGAGCTTAATGTTATTTATCATGCGGGACCTCTTGTAAAACGAGAGAATAACTCATGGCGAGTAATCTCTTGCGGTCCAACTACAAGCCAGAGAATGCAACCCTATATTGAAGAAATAGAGAAAAAGTATAACACAAAAATCTTCATAGGAAAGGGAAGCTTAAAAACAAAAAGCTCAAGGTTTTTGCTTTTCACTGGAGGAGCTGGGGTATTGGCAGCAAGCAAAATAAAAAGGGTTAAGGCTGTTTACTGGCTGGAGCTTGGGATTCCAGAAGCTTTATGGGTCTTGGAGGTTGAAAACTTTGGACCTCTAATTGTTCGGTAAAAGCCGAACGAA
Organism: uncultured archaeon; assembly: GCA_965613365.1. GTDB lineage: Archaea > Hydrothermarchaeota > Hydrothermarchaeia > Hydrothermarchaeales > CAZSVW01 > CBFDVL01. The sequence continues at coordinate 2,705 of CBFDVL010000048.1, forward strand.
ATAACAAAGTTTATAATCTAAAAATCGAGGATTTTTAAACATGAAGAAATTAGTAAGTTTTTTATAATCCTTATTATTTCTGGATGCATAGCTCCAACTCCAGAAAAGACCGAAATCAAGAATTTTCAGGAAGTTTCTACAAAGTTAAATCTAAACAAAGATCGCCGAGCATCAGAGCAGGTTGAAGAAAGTAAATGGTAAGCACGCATCCAAAAGGCTTTTCTGATGCATATTCCTCTCTTTGTGACTGCCTTTTCTCTTAGACAGCTAAGTGGAGGAAAAATTAAAAACTGTTTAATTTCGAATTAAACAATATGAAGGTAATTTTTCTCGGCACAGGAGAAGCCTTTGGAGCTAAGCCAAATACCTCGGTTTTAATTAACAACGAAGTATTGCTCGATTGTGGTCCGCACACACTAATGCAGCTCAGAAGAATGAATATTAACTTAAATGAAATAAAAATCATTTATCTAAGTCATTTCCACGGAGATCATTCCTTTGGCATACCTTTTTTCCTTCTGGCATGCAGAGAAGAAGTTAGAAAAGAAAAACTTATTATTCTTGGATTTAAAGGCGTGGAAGAATATATTAGAAAGCTGTTAAAGCTCTCTTATAATAAAACCTTTGATGATTTAGGATTCAAGTTAGAGACCAACGAGATAAGTATAGGAAAAGTTATAGAAATGCTAGACTATAAATTCTCGTTCGCAAAGACTTTACACTCGGTCGAAGCTTTTTCAATTTCCGTTATGCATGAGGATAAAAAAGTTAGCTATACTGGAGATGGTTCTCCAACCAAAGAGGTAGAAAAACTTGTGAAAAGTTCTGATCTTTTGATTGCAGAAGCGTATAGTGATGAGTTTGAGACCCATTCATCGATATTGAAAAGTGCAAAGCTTGCAAGGGACACAAACTCAAAGCTCTTAGCTATAGTTCATATTTTCAGAGGAGTAAAAGTAGAGGAAGAACTAAAAAAGGCTGAAAAGATATTTACTCCCATTCTTATACCAAAAGAGTTTGATGTTGTGGTGGTTTAATTGGGATGCCGGGGGCGGGCTTCGAACCCGCGACTTCCAGGTTTCCCCGATTTTCTTTTTCCAGCCTTTTAGCTGGAAAAAGAAGACCCTATGAGCCTGGCACTCTACCTGGCTGAGTTACCCCGGCTTTAGTATTTTTACACCATTCTTAGTTCCAAGATGCACCTCATTAACCATTCCTGAAAATATGCCATTCTCTATTACTCCGGGAATTGAATTTATCTCTCTCTCAAGCTCTGCTGGATTTTCAATCTCCCCAAAATTCGCATCGAGTATTAAATTTCCGTTATCGGTTATAACCGGTCCTGCTTTTTTCTTTGCTATTCTTATTTTTGGCTTACCTCCTAAGCTTAAAAGTCTTTTCTCCACAAAAGCTCTCGCAAAGGGAAGAACTTCTATAGGAATAGGCATATTTAAGGTTTTCGAATATTTTGTTGAGTCTGCTATTGCAACAAACCTCTTTGCGCAACTTGCTATTATCTTTTCTCTTGTATGCGCTCCTCCTCCACCCTTTATTAAATTTAATCTCTCATCAATCTGATCAGCACCATCTATGGCTATGTCTATCTCACTGCATTCATCTAAAGAAGAAACTTTTATCCCATGTTCTATTGCCAAAAGCTTTGTAGCTATGGAAGTAGGTATGCATATAATATCCAATCCTTGCTTTAACATCTTGGAAATCTCGAGAATAAGATAATAGACGGTGCTACCTGTGCCAAGACCGACGACATCTCCGTCCTTAATAAGCTTGGCTGCAGAACATGCGGCTTGCCTTTTCCGCTCCTCTATATTCATGAATTTTGCTTTTAACTTATTAAATAAAAATCTTTTTGACCTTTGCCTTTGTAAGCTCTAAAATACCTGTTCTTCCTCCGAATATTCTCACATTCCCCTTTCTTATATCTTCTATACTGTCAACTATAATCCCTGCATGTCCTATTTCTTCTAAGGTATGGGCATCGCTTCCTGCCGTAGCTATTAGCTCGTGTTTGAAAGCAAATTGTTGTGCCTTTTTATTAAAGTTATTAAGTAAGCAGCGCGAGTTTAACACCTCCACCCCATCTATAACTTCTACATCTTCTTCGGTAGGATTTACTCCATGTCTAAAGACATCAAAGGGGTGAGGAAGAACTACTATTCCGTCTTGAGCTTTAATTTCGTCGCAAACATCCAGAAAATTCCTAGTCTTTATTTCCTCATTGAGGAAATATCCTATTACTTCACCTCTATCCGTCAAAATCTCAGCTCCTACTACAATTTCCATGTTATTTGAGATTTTCTTAGCTTTTTCTCCACCTTTCATCGTACCATGATCAACTATGCCTACGCCATCTAAACCAAGCTTTTCTGCATATTTTAAAATTAAACTAAGCTCAAGCTTACAATCAAAGGAATACTTGCTATGAACATGCAAATCAAGTTTCATTGCTTTCACCTCTTTCTTAACTTAGCTATAAAAAAGCCTTGGGTTTTATGCCATGGATAGAACCTTCTTGCTCTTGTAAGCTCCTTTGGGAGCTCGACTCCATAGCAATAAGTCAAAGCCTCCTCACCATGCTTTATCTCTTCTAATGTTAAACCTTCTTCAAGGGCTTTAACAACCATAAATTCATTTTCCTCTGGTAACAAGCTACAAGTGCAATAAACCAATACGCCCTTTTTCTTTAAAACTTTTATGCCCGCTTTAAGCATCTCTCTTTGTAAAGCTGTGCATTTCTCAACATCTCTCTTGGTTTTTTTCATTGCCTCTTTGCTCTTGTGCATCGTCCCTGTGCCGGTGCATGGAGCATCGAGCAAAATTCTGTCAAATTTTAAACCTAAACTCTTTACCTCTCGAGCATCCATCCTTATGGTTATAACATTCTCAGCATTCATTCTGTTTATGTTTGATTTTAAAGATTTTATTCTTGTTTTATTTATTTCAAGAGCGATGATACATCCTTTGTTCTCCATTAACTGAGATAAATAGGTTGTCTTTCCCCCGGGAGCTGCTGCCATGTCAAGGACTAAACCTTTGGGTTTAAGAACTTCACATGCATACATAGACGTAGGATCTTGAAGAAAGTAATAGCCAAGCAAATACTCTGGAGTTGCACCCATCGAAAACGGAGCTTTCTTGACATAGTAACCATGCCTTACCCAACGAATCTTCTCAAGTTTAATGTCCTTCTCCTCAAGCCTCGAAACAAGCTCCTTCTCTGAGATTTTCAGCGTGTTAACTCTTATAGCTTGAGGCAAAGGGTTTCCCAAGGAATTTAAAGCTTCCTCGCTAAGAAATTCGCTTAGCCTCTCTCTGAGAAATTTCGAAAGCATTAGTAGAAATTATAAAGCATGAGAAATAAAGTTTTGCCATGCTTGAAATCGAAGCCAAGGCACGGGTTAGAGATTTAAGTGAGATTGAAGAGAAGCTCGTGGAGCTAAAAGCTGAATTTATAAAGGAGGAAGAGCAAGAGGATTTGTACTTTAATCATGCTTGCAGAGATTTTTCCAAGACTGACGAGGCTTTGAGACTTAGAAAGGTGGGAGAAAAAACATTTTTAACTTATAAGGGGGCAAAGATAGAAAAGCTTACCAAAACGAGAGAAGAGTATGAAGTTGAGGTCGATAATTTTAATAATGCAAAGAAAATTTTAGAAAAACTCGGATTTAAGGAAGTTGTGAAGGTAAAAAAGAAGCGAAGATACTTCAGGCTAAAAGAATATTTAGTCTATCTGGATGAAGTCCAGAAATTGGGGAGCTTTGTGGAGATTGAGAAGAAGGCTAATGAATACGATCCTAAGGAGCTGATAGAATTTTTAAAAGCTTTAGGCGCTGAAGATATAGAGAGAAGGTCTTATCTGGAACTATTACTTTCAGAAAGTTTATAAACCATTATTTCCATATAAAATGGAAGTGGTGATAAAAATGGAATATATAGTTAGGGTTGATAAGCAGGGGAGATTGGTTTTGCCTATAGAGTTGAGAAAAGACCTAAAACTTGAAAAAGGTGGAAAAATAATTATCAAAAGAAAAAATACCAGAATTTATATAGAAACTAAGACCGAATTTGAGGATAAAGCTAAAGAATGGAAGAAAAAAATTAAAGAAATAAAAGTAATTCCAAGAAAGTTGGAAGTTAAGGAAACAAAATGGGTGAGTGAGAATTGGATAAAGAAAAAACTGTGTATAACGGAGTAGTCGATGTTAGTATAATTTTAGTATCTTTATTTGAAAATCCATTGCGTAATAGTGCTTTGGACTTTTTAGAGAAAGTCTTAGCTAATAAGATATCTGCTGCCATCCCTACATCCACATTTCTTGGAGCCTATCATATTGCAATAAACTGTCTGTTATGCCCGAAAGATTTAGTTGCTAAGGAGATAAAAGAGACTCTTAAATTTGCTTTTCCTTGTTTAATAGAGGATATAAGTTTAGAAGTGGTAAATGAGGCAATTGATATTGCAGTTTCTTACAACATTGAATCTTGGGATGGATATCTTGTTTCTTTGGCAAGGAACCTAAGAGCTTCCATTATCTACTCTCTAGATAGAGATTTTCAGAAAGTACCTGATATATCCTTAGTAATTCCTTTTAATGAGGAAGAATTAATGGAGTATCACAAATGGTTAAAGAAACTAAAAAAAAGGCAACATTGATATATGTTTCGTTATTTTTGAAGGACCGCTTCTCTAAATTCATATCAAGCTATTAAGCTTGTAAGATTGCTGAGGCTGTAATCTAAACCACCTCAACCTTTATCTCTCCTCTATCAATTTCCACTCTCGCATAACCTCTATGCAAAGGTCCGGGATTTACTATTATCGTATTTTTTATTTTATCAATTCCTCTGGCTTCATGGATATGCCCACATAATACCAAAGAGGGTTGAGTTTTTTCTATGAATTCTCTTATTGCTCTACTTCCAACATACAAGCCAGAACTTATCCTATCAACCTTGGTATTATAAGGTGGAGGATGAGACACCAGTATTTTGATCTCAGCTTCTTTAACCTTTGTAAAGCCCTCGTTTAAGCAAGCCTTTATCTCTTCTTCGCTGTATTCGAGAGGCGTGTTGAAAGGTGTAGGATTAGAGCCTCCTACTCCAAAAAATCCTGTCCTGTCTATGATTTTTCCTCTACACCATAGATTTATCTCAAGCTCATCGAGAACCTTGCTTACCTCTGGGTAATCGCAATTTCCCGGCACCACAAGAATTTTATCGGTTATTTTTAAAAGTTGCTTTAATATGCTTTCAGCCTCTCTTTCCCTTCCAAAATTTGTTATATCGCCAGCAACTATTAACAAGTCCGGCGAAAAATTTATTCTTTCTATCCCTCTTAAATTTCCATGTAAATCGGAAATGCACACCAAAAGCATAATAATAAAGAAATAAAATAAACTTAAAAAGATTATGTTTGACTTAGAAGAGATTGAGGAATATGCAGAGAAAGGTAAGTACCATAAAAGCTTCTGGAAGCTTGTGGATGAAATAAAAAAAGGTAAATTCAAAGAGCATATAGATTTTGTTGGAAGGATAGATGAAAAGGTTTATAGAAAAAGAACCAGGATTAAAGTTGGAATTTTCTATGGAAATTCTATACTTTTAGTTTTGCTTATTATCTCAATTTTCCTACTTACTAGAAGAGCATGGCTCTTCTTACTTGGTGCGCTGTGCATTCCTTGGATTGTGCATCCCTTAGCCCATTATATAGTTGGTAAAGCCTATGGGATAAACTTTTTGTTTTATTTTCCCAACGGCCCTGCGAAAATCGAGCCTACTTTAAAAATAGATTATGCTACATATTTAAGAGCAAATGCAAGAAAAAGAGCTTATATGCATGCATCTGGAGTAATTGCTACATTGTTATCTGCTTTTTTAATGGTCGTTCTTAGTTTTTTATCAAAGCAAAATACTTTGATAAAATTCATTCTAATCGCTTACTTCCTCATATTGCTTATAACCGACTTAGCTTTCAGCCCAAAGTTTGGAGATTTGAAGAGATACAAGAGAGAGATGAGATATGTACGTGATTAAGTATTCTGGAGAGAAAGAGGAGTTTAATCCAGGGAAAGTCAAGAGAACTTTGCTTAGAGCGGGAGCTCCTGAAAAATTAGCTGAGGAAATAGTTAAAGAAGTAGAATCTCAGATATATGAAGGAATAACAACCAAAGAAATTTATAACTTAGTCATTAAACTTTTGAAAAAAGCCAAACCTGTGCAGATTAAATATGGGTTGAAAGGAGCCATAATGCAGTTAGGTCCCGCTGGCTACGCTTTTGAGAACTACATAGCCGAGATTCTAAGAGAATATGGCTATAAAACCGAGCTTAGAAGAGAAATCGCTGGAGAATGCGCTATGCATGAGATTGACATAATAGCTAGAAAAGAAGAGAAAATCTACATGATAGAATGCAAATATCACAACTCCTTGGGAACCTTTACGAAGTTAAAGGAAGTGCTTTACACCTATGCGAGATTTCTTGATTTAAAAAATCACTTTGACCAGGCTTGGCTCGTCTCAAATACCAAAGTATCACAGGAGGGTATAAAATATGGAAATTGTGTTGGAATGAAAATAATTTCATGGGGATATCCTGAGAATGGAAGCTTAGAAAAACTCATAGAAAGCAAGAAGCTCTACCCTATAACTATTTTGCCATCTGTGGATGACAAAGTACTTGAAAAATTTTTCCATGCAAATATAATGCTTGTGAAGAATTTACTGAAATATGATTTTAAGCAATTACAAAGAAAAACAAGAATAAACGAGAGAAAATTGGGAGAGATTATCAGAGAAGCTAAGCAGTTGAGTATTAGTCAAGAAAAAGGCGTTTAGAGTATGAGCATTTTCTTTGTTTCCTCTAAATCAATACAATAAACCTTTCTTCCTTCATATTCATTAATTTTTCTTTTGAAACTTTTTGCTAATTCTCTAAAAATTTCTTCAGCATTTACTTTACTTTGCCATTTACCTCTCTGCAGCTTATGACTTTCTCTTTTTCTCTTTAAGATGTACATCAGGGTTAAAGTGAATTTTCTCCCTTAATCAATGCAGAAAACAAAACATTAGCATCCAGAATTGTAATCATACACCAAACCTTTTTGCCACATTCCTTTTAATTTCTCTGGAAATTTTCAAACCAACCTCTCTTTCCACACCCTTTTCTCAACGATTTTCTGTGCCAGAGATACCTTGAATGCTGTGTCTGTGCAAAGACCTTCCAAACTGTCACTGGTGCGACAAACCAGACAATGTTTGTAAGGATGAAAAAGAGCCTTGTACACCGAAAAGAGAGATGATTAAATGCGAATTTGAAAAATTAGGAGAAGTCATATTATGCGGCGGTGAGAATTGTGTATGCTGTTGGTTCGAAGGCGTTGGATATGAATGGATACATGGAGTGTATTGTCCGTCTGGCGGTAATAAGAGGGGTGGTGGAGGAGAAGAAATAGACTGCGATTCAAAAGATGGTTGGTATGTGGTTTCCAATATAGAGACTATTATTATTCTGCCAAATCCTCCTCATGCAGATACAAAGTAACTGATAAAAGAACAGTAAAAACGAACTGCCAACAAGTAGAACCAACTTTTATATGCAGAGATGGTAAATTAATAAAGGCAATTGATATAGTTTCACCAAAGTATATTGAGGCAGAAATCGGTCAGAAGGTATACTTACCGGTGTTTATCTTCCCGTTGCTTGCAAGACCCCTTGCGAAAGCGAGGGGATACGCAAAGGGTGGCAGGCGGGTAAATTACTTATATGCTATGCTAACAAC
>CBFDVL010000049.1:0-10068 GCA_965613365.1 uncultured archaeon
GATGTAATTAAAAAAGACTTAGAATTTTCTGGAGATGAGATGTATAATGCCATTCAAACCTATAGAACGCTTGAATCAAAGGGTTTTCTCATAAAAGCGCATATAACTGGCAAGTACATAGGTACAGAAGAACCCTTTGATGCAGAGGGAATAATAATTTCAACGAGAGGCGGAGCTTTTATCTTTAAAATAAATAGCAATGATACGGTTTCAATAGGTGGAAAAAGAGCTTACTCAGAAGAGATAGCCGCTTCGAAAATAGTTCTCCAGCCTTTATATGCTTATTCAGCCCCTTTTCAACTAGAGGATAGGGAATTTTCTAGCTATGCAGAGTTTTTGAAGTATTTGCAGGATTTAAAGGAGAAGAAGAGGGCTGATGATTTATTTATAACTTGCGATATTTCTTTTCTGGGATGCAATAAAAGCGCATTAGAGGTCTTAGCCAAATTGGAGAACATGTACTATGTAAAGTATGTTGGCGCTGTAGATACGAGTGAAAAAGAAGTGATAGTGAGAGTTATACTTGCAAGGCTTAAGGAGCTCGAGAATCTAGACATAGACGTAGAGAAAATTGTGATTTCCCCTGTAAGGTTTTCGGATTTAAAGAGCTACGCAACATATAATAAAAAGCCCAATGTAAAGGGCGCTGTTGGCGTTGAGGATCTATTATGAATTCCAGCTTAACCTTTAGGCTGATTGATAGGTTGGCGGAGTTTTTCTTAGCCTCCTTTGAAAGCTCTTTTTTTGTTAATTTAACCAGAAAATCTACGATTTTCTATCCAGAGAGAATGTGGAAGATATTCGATAGATTTGAGCAAAGATTTGATATATTCACTCCAGAGTTTATATTTCCAGTGGTTTTTATGGGATTTGTTGCAATAAGTCCTTATAGAATCTCAAGGTTAGCGCTTTTTTCGATAGTTCTTGGTATTCTTTTCTTCATCCTCGGAGTTAAGCTCTCAAGAAATTTCAGATTTGATAAAATATACTTAGAAGAATATTCCAAGAAGTTAACGGCTCTTCTAATAGTCGTAAGCGTTATCGCTCTTCTTATAGACTTATATGCCATTGGCACGATACCATTGCTCAACGCCATAGCGAGAAGAAAGCTTAACGTTACCTTAACTACTCTTGCGATGTTTCTAACTCCGGGCGGGATTCTCTTTGTCTCCATAATAGGAAGGCAATACTATGAAGGAAAATTAAAGAAAAGTGAGGCAAGGGTTTATTCGTTAATAGTTTTATTTTTAACAACATTTTTAATAACATTGCTCGGGTATAGAACTCAGACAATAGTCTCTCTGCTGGGATGCACGATGGCAATGTTTTATTTTGGGCTTTTGGGAATAGGTGAAATACTTTTTTCATTTTTAATGGTTTTCCTTGCGGTCTCGGGGTTTGGATACTACAGGGCGGTTTCTCAAGGCAGTGGCATTGGTTTTTTCGAGGTTGTTGGCAGAAGAGTGGCGCTGACTTTAAATGTTTACGACATAATAATAAATAAGTTCGCTGGGACGAGCGGGGGAGCAATATTCCTCGCAACCTTTTCATCTTTTCTGAGATTCATTCCGGGACCAAGATTGGGACCGAGAGTGATAGTTGCAAGAACGTTACTGCCAGATATTGAAGGGGTGAGCATAACCTCCACGCTTTACGGTACAGTAGCATTAGGCTATGGTATTCTTGGCATAGCGATTTTTTCTTTGTTGCTTGGGCATGTATTGGCAGTAGCTCATGAAGCAATGAAACAAAGTAAATCTTCTTTGGCTACGGGCATTTTTTCACTTTTAATGGCCTATACTCTGGTTGGTATAGAAACTGGTTTGGTAGACTTCATAGTTTTCGTGCTCTTTATCACAAGCTATTTAATACTGCGCAAATCTATAAACTTTTGATGAACATACTTCTAATAACGATATGGAAACCGAGAAAGGGCGGAATTGTTACAAGAGTTGAAAACCTTATCAGGTTTTCGAAGCATAACTTCAGTATAATAACCTACGAGAAATACATAAACCTACCTATTCTCAGAGCAATAAGCTTTGTAGTTTATGGTTTTTTCAAAGCAATATTAATGCGATTTGATATAATCCATGCTCATTATGCAATACCACAGGGTTTTCTTGGTTTGTTGCTAAAGAAAGTAAAGAAAAAACCTTTAATCATAACTGTTCACGGCTCAGACGTACTAATATTGGGAAAAAACAGAATTGCAAAGTTTCTTGTGGCAAACGTTTTGAAAAATGCTAACTATATAATAGCGGTAAGTAAATATCTAAAAAGAGAAGTTGTAAATCTTGGAGTAGAGGAGAGTAAAGTCAAGGTGATATATGCGGGTATTTCTTTTTCGTTGGAAAACGAAAAAGAAGAAAAAGGAAAAGAGAAAAGAGTGGTTTACATCGGTAGCCTCGTTAAACAAAAGGGCGTGGACATATTGCTAAAGGCTTTTAAAGATATCAACGCAGAGCTGTTTATCGTTGGAGATGGAAAAGAAAGAGATAGCTTAGAAAAAATATCAGGAAAAAAAGTTTATTTTCTTGGAGAAAGGAAAAATCTGGATAAAATTTTTTCGAAGGCTTCGGTTTTAGTATTGCCTTCGAGAGAGGAAGGCTTTGGCTTGGTCTTGCTTGAAGCAATGAGCAGAGGAATACCCGTAGTTGCAACGAGGGTGGGGGGAATACCGGAGATAATAAACAAAAGCGGATTTCTGGTCGAGAGAGAAAACGTGGAAGAGCTCAGAAAAGCGATAACTTTAATTCTAAACAACAGAAAAATAGCCAAAAAGTTTTCTTACCTCGGAAGAAGGACAGCAAAAAAATTTTCATGGAGGAAAATGGCTCATGAGGTCGATTGCATCTACGAGGCTCTTGTCTCCTGAGTTTTTTATTCCTCTCGTCTACTTAGCATATGTGCTCATGGCGAGCCTCTCCTATCACGTGGGAGTAACGAGAGAGTTTCTATTCAAGCCCAGAGGCTTCTTCGATGCCGAGCCGAGCTACCTCTCATATCTGATAACCCTGCTTGGTATCGTAACTTTTAGCATTGGAGCAAGCATAGGCAAAAGATTTGAACTCAAAAAAGCCCGGCATGTTTTGGCTTTGATCTTCTTTTTAGCACTCATTACAGTTCGTGTTGCAGGCTTTTCAATATTTTTCTGTCTGTTTCTGTCTTCTCTACTTATTTTGGTGTTATTTCAAATGTCCAGAATTGAAACCAAAACATTGGCGTTACTTTCATTTTCAATAGCAACCCTGTGTTTCTTGACACTCGTCTCAAGGGGAATACCTTTACTTCAACCTAGTTTGAGGGAGGAGATTGCGCTCAGTATTACGAAGGGACTATTCTACTCTTTCAGCCTACTCTGCGTGGGCTTTTTAAGCATAGAAGGTGGAAGGTATTGGATTTTAATTTTATCGCTCCTGTCTTTTTCCATTCTCACTGGCTTTAAAGCCGATGTCATATCCATAATACTTACTGTGATGACCGTTAGAGTTTTGTCCGAAAAAATCAAACTTAAAGAGGCGCTGGGATTGTTGCTGATTGGAGTTCTCACCTTAACCTTGGCGAGCACGGTCATAGCCAAGTCTTACTATAGCTGGAGAATTCCGCCAGTTTTCTATCCTCTATACAGGGCGGGATTCACCTTTCTCGTATTCGATAAAATCTCATCTCTCTCCTTCCCCTTGGGGCATGACAGAAAAGCCCTATTTACGATAAGTCACGAATTTGTGAGCAAAGAAGTTCTGGGATACTCCAAGCCCAGGGGCATAACTACCACCTTGCTGGGCCCCGCTATGCTTAGCTTTGGAGTAGCTGGGGTTGTGGGGCTTAGCTTTCTTCTAGGATTTTACTTGGGCGTGATGCGAAGAATGGAAAACGTTAGAGACATCTGCTTATATGCCGTAGCGCTTTCCCATCTTGCGATATTGGTTGAGATAGGAACCCAACTTCCAAGCTTTTTATTTCTGCTCAGCATGTTATACTTAAAATTTGGTGGGAGAAGAGCTGGATGAACCGCAGAGTTCTAATGGATACATTTTTTTACTATTACTTCTATATCTAAGGACATGCTTGGAAGAAGAGTCTTGATATTTTTTTTGATTATTCTCTTGCTTTCTTGTTTGGCTCAGAATCAAAAAGAAATAACAAAGGAGAAAAAGGTAAAAAAAGAAGAAAATAAAACGATAAAAATTGAGCCAAACGAAACAAAGCCTTCTATAACTCTTATTAAAGTCTCCGAATTTAAAGCAAAGGAATACATCTCCGGAATAGCTTCTATTAATAACTACACGGCAATTGCTTCGTGGGATGACCACGTTTATCTGCTTAAAGATAATACCTTGCAATGGAAGTTTAAAACTAAGGGAAGTGCAAATGCTGTTGCGATTTCAAAAAATTACATCGTAGCTACAAGCTACTTAATCCCGAATGGCGTGCTTTATCTGCTCGATTACAAAGGTAATGTAATGTGGAACAAAACCATGCCAGAGCTTTGCTCGGGCTTGGATATAAATGAAGATGGAAACATGCTCGTAGTTGGTTGTAGAGATGGAAATGTCTATGCTTATAGCTTAGAAGGTGAGCCTCTTTGGAAGTTCTCGGTAGCTAAAAGCGCTTGGGGAGTATGGGATGTAGTAATAAAGGATAACAAAATAGCCATAGCAAGCGATGATACTTTTGTTTATCTATTAAATAAAGAAGGAGAAATGTTATGGAAGGCTTCGCAGGGAAGGAAGAGTTATCTTTATGCGGTTGATTTATTCAACGACAGCATAGCTGTAGCTTCTCAGGATAAGATGCTCTACTATTATCAAAATCAAAAACTAAAATGGAAGTTTATGACAAGCTTTTCAAATAGCGATGTTGCATTTTCCCAAGATGGTAGCTATATCGCTTTAACCTCTCTGGATAAGAATCTTTATATTCTGGATAAGAAAGGAAAACTCTTGCAGAAGATATATCTTGGCGATGAAGCTACCGCCGTAGCTTTCTCGGAAGAAAGGGTAATAGTGGGTTTGAAAAATGGCGGTGTAATATTTTTTGTCGCCAAAGGCGACAAAAATGAGGTCGAGAAAAAATGATTGAGCTAATAACAATAGCACTAATCTCATTTCTTGTTACTTTTATTTCCACGCCAATTATAGCCAATAAAATGAAGGAGCTTGGAATAAGAGGTATAGACCTGCACAAAGAGGATAATAGAGAGATACCCGAGATGGGGGGAGTAGCGATAGTTGCCGGGGTTCTTTCAGGAGTGCTCATAGCCTATTTTAAATACAATGATGAGAGACTCCTCGTTGTAGCTTTATTAGTAATTTTGACAGGATTGCTGGGCATAATAGACTATTTTAAAACTCTTTCGCCAAAGGAGAAGGTGGTTTCTCTATCCTTTATTGGCATAGCCTTAATACCTTTTTGTGAAACCACGCTCTTCGAAAGAGATTTCGGCATATTTTATACTTTGCTTGTACCGATTTTTTTTATGATTGCATGCAACTTCACAAATATGCTCGCTGGGTTTAATGGTCTCGAGATAGGCGTAGGTGCGATAGCTTCTCTTGGAGTTTTCGCGGTATCTTTTCTTGCTAAGGAAAAGACAAGTAGCATTATAGCTTTAGCACTATTTGCTTCTTTGCTTGCTTTTCTTTATTACAACAAATACCCAGCGAAGGTTTTTCCGGGGGATGTTGGAACATTACCAATAGGTGCCATGCTATTCTCTGCCATAATATTTGGCAAACTTGAGTTATATGGCTTGGTAATCTTCATTCCCTATGCCATAGATGCGGCTCTAAAATATTTCAGTGTTGGAGTTATGACAAGGCAACAGCAAAAGCCAACGATCATTAAGAATGGATTATTATACTTGCCAGAGGATAGTAATCTTTCTTTACCAAGAATATTTATAAAAAGAAAACCTATGCAAGAAAAAGATGTTATCTTAAGAGTATGGCTTATAGAAGCATTTTTCTGCTTGATTGCAGTCTTCTTATTTTTCTTCAAAAAATAAAAAATTTTTTAATTTTTTGAGGGGTTTTACCCTCAAAAAATTATCCCCAGTTATACTTTACTATTTCCCTGATTTCTTCCTTGTTCTCCTTCCATACTTCGGCGGTAGCCTCTCTGTTTTTACCGGCTAAGATGTATACCACTTGCCCAACTCTGTATATGCTCTTCTTTTTGATCCAGGCTTTGTCTTGCTTTATTTGATTTTTCTCTTCTTCTGTTAGTATTTCTTTTACTATTTCGCCCACTCCCTCGTATGCTTCTGGTCCTCCAAGTATTATTATGTAGAGCTTTTTGTTGTAGGAAGAGAAGTTGTTTTTGTCTGTAAGGTATACTTTTATTCCATCTTGCTCTAAGTAATCGATGAATTCTTTCGCAAGGCTCAGGTCTATACTATTTGCAAGTATCGTTACCTCCGGCTCATATGCACCGCTCGGCGCCGCTGCCGCTCCCGTGGTTGTTACTATGCTTCCTCCCAAGCCGTAAACGCTCGTGTGATTTACTCTAGCATAGACATAGTTTTGATTTTTGTTTATTCCCGCGAGGTAAACCTTTAATCCGCCTTTGTTGTCCGGTATTACTCCGTTTGGCGAGTGGGCAAAGGTGTTTATCCATTCCGAGCCGTTCCAGTAGAATAATCTCAGACCGTCTTCGTCTATGTTGTTCTGCTGCAGTTCTTGATCTGTATAGTATATCCTTATTTCTATGTAGCTTATGTTCTCGAGTTTTGTTGTGTTGGTTATGTTCAGGTAGCGTAGAGCTTTGTCAACGCTGGCTGTTGTTCTGTTTATTTCCTGTACGCCGGCTAAGAATTTAATGCTTGAGGAGATGTTCGCGGTTATGTTTACTGTCGCGTTGCTTTGATTTGCCTTTACCAAAACGTCCAAGAAGGAGGTGTTGTTTGCGTTTATTACGTATTCTGTTTCGTTTGCCTCCACTATTTCGTTTCCCTGGGTTGAGGAGTATTTTACTATGTATCGCTGCTCGCTCACTCCCGTGTTGTTATTCAAATCCTCTCCATAGACTTTGTAGTAGTATTCTTTGTCTTGGGTTAAGGTTATGTTAGCCCAGCATGTGTAGTTGTTGTCGCTCATGTTCATCGTGTAGTTTACTCCTCCGAATTCTAAGGTGCACGTGCTTAACTGCTGGTCGCCGGTTACGTTTATGTAGATAGTTGAATTCGTGGTTTTGGTGTTGTTGGGCGGTGTGGGAGGTACGAAGGTTAGTTGGGGTGGTGTATCTATGGTGAATGCTACGGTTTCTGTTGAGTTCATGTTTCCAGCGCTATCATTTGCATAGATTCTTAGAACGTGGTGACCATCTCCAAAGGTTGCTGAGGAGTTGACGTAGTAATCTGTTGAGCCTTGTTTTACTAAGGTGTAGTTGGTTGTGCCATCTACTTCTGCTATCGCCACATCTACCGCCGTTGCATCGTTAACCGAGACGTTGATGAGAATTCCTTGATAATTATAGGAGGCGTTTTGCGGGCTAATTATGTTTACGCTTGGCGGAGTGTTGTCTACCGTAACAGTTCTTGTTGCCAGGGCATTGGCGTTGCCAAGAGTATCGTTGGCTGTTGCGTTGAATGTATGCGAGCCGTCCGCATATGTTTTTGTGTTCCATGTATATGCGCATGGCGAGGTTGTGCATGTTTTTACCAAGCTGCCGTCGATGAATATCGAGATCGCGTCAAGACCTACTCCCGCGTCTGATGCGCTTACGTTTATTGTTTGGGTTCCAGAAATGTTTGCTCCGTCTGCCGGGGTTGGTGCTTCGTAGTTCATTGCCGGTGGGATGTTGTCTATGTTTACGGTTTGAGGTGCCGTATTATAGTTTGTTGCAAAATCTGTTGCGTTTACTTGTATTACCAAGCCCGTTGTATCTGCGTTCTTCGTGGTGTCCCATGCATATGTCCAGTTTCCGTTGTAGATATCGCCTTCTGTTCTAGTCATGTCGAACCATTGGGAACCGTTGTAGAATTGGACGGTTTGTGCTCCCGTGGTTGGGTCTGCTACGTTTACCTTCACGGTTACCGTGCCCGAGAGGTTGGCGTTTGCTACCGGGGTTATGAATGTTACGACTGGTGCTGTTAAATCAAGCGTTATATGCCTTAGCGGAGTTTTATTGATATTTCCTTTAGTATCATTTACATAAACGCCGTAGCTATGAGTACCTTCGTTTAATCCAGTTACGTTAAACCAGCAGTAGCCGGTTTTATTGTCTGCACTTGTATTTACGAAGGTCATTGTGTAATTTATTGAGGAGTTGAATTCTAAGAGGCAGGTGTGGATAGCGCTTACCGCATCGCTTACGCTTACATTTACATATGCCCAGTCTTGGCTTAGATTTGCATGGTCGTCTTGAGTTGGAGGTATATAGTTGACTTCTGGCGGGGTTGTATCTACCGTGAAGCTAACGGTTTCTGTTGAGTTTAGATTGCCCTGGGTATCGTTGGCATAGATTCTTACTGTGTTGCTTCCATCGCTGAAAGTATAAGTAGCATTCCAGTAGCTGGTCCCTGGCTGGTTTTGGAGAGTTATGTTTGCGGTGCCGTTTATTTCTGCTATTACGGTATCAACCGTTGTTTCATCGGTAACTGAGGCGTTTATTACCAGCGTGGAGGTTGAGTAGGTAGTGTTTTCCGGAGTTATGATCGTTACGCTTGGCGGTGTTAAGTCTACCGTGAAATAGACCGAGCTTGTACCAACGTTGCCCACGCTATCGTTGGCATAGACCATGACTTGATGCTGACCTTCTGTTAATCCAGTTAGCGTTATGTTTGGAACGAAGGTTGTGTTTGCGCCGCCATCTAAGGAGTACCACCAGGTGTTAATCGCTTCGTTTGCCGAGACGTTCAGATCTATGTTAGATGAGGCATAGGTTAGGTTTTTGGGCGAGGATATCGTTATTGTTGGCGGGGTTGTGTCTACCGTGAAATAGACTATAGAAGAGTTTTCGTTGCCCGCGCTATCTACAGCGTAAACCGTTATGTTGTTGTTTCCCTCGGTTGCGGTTATCGTCGTGTTTCCCTGAGTGCTTTCGTTGTATAAGCTAATGTTTGCTCCACCATTTAACGAGTAGGTTACGTTGGCCTTTTCATTTGTTGTAACGTTTAGCAAGAGCGAGGTTGTGTTATATGTTTTGTTTTCAGGCGAAATTATTGTGATTGCGGGTGGAGTGGTATGGGTGGGTGTTAACGGCAGGTAATCCCTGTTGTTCGTTGCAAGCGTGTAGGCACTGTCGCATATTTCATCTCCGTCAGCATCCGTGCATGTTTGGCTAAAACCAGTTCCGTCCGGCTTTGCCCAGTAATTGCCACCTAAATAGTTGCCGTTTACTATATTAGTTCCAGCTTGTTTTGTAACGTTCCAGTCATTTGGAGGGGTGTCGTAGAAGCGGGCGTTGTTTGTGTTGTTGAAGTAGTTGTTGTAGATCAGGTTTGATTGTGAAGTTTTTATGCAGATTCCGTACTTTATGTTGTTTTCTATTCTGTTGGTTTTTATTGTGTTGCTGTTTGAGTCTTCGAGGAAGATTCCCCTATGGTTGTAGTTTGCAATGTTGTTTTCTAAGGTATTGTGGTTTGAATTGCGGAGACGGATTCCATCTTCGTCGTGGCCGTTTGCGGTGTTGTTAGTTAGGGTATTGTAGTTTGAGTCTTCGAGATAGATTCCATAAAAATTATTGTCGTTTGCGGTGTTGTTAGTTAGGGTATTGTGGTCTGAGTAGGAGTCGAGATGGATTCCATATACGTTGTTGCTGTTTGCAATGTTGTTTTCTAAGGTATTGTGGTTTGAATGGTGGAGACGGATTCCATACCCACTGTTGCTGTTTGCAATGTTGTTTTCTAAGGTATTATTATTTGAATTGCGGAGACGGATTCCATCTTCGTCGTGGCTGTTTGCGGTGTTGTTTTCTATGGTGTTGTTGTTTGAGTCTTCGAGATAGATTCCAAATCTATTCGATTCTGCTGTTATGTTTTTTATCGTTGAGTTGGTTACATTTTCGTAGTATACGCCATAGTCCCAGTCTGTTAGGTTTAGGTTTTTGATTGTTATGTTTGTT